>JACDCK010000270.1 GCA_013817595.1 Pyrinomonadaceae bacterium
GCTTTTTCCCCAGCTGAGGGCGAACTGAAGATCCCGAGGCGGAAGCCAGACGTACCAAGTTCTTTCAGTGCCTTGCAGGGATTAATGCCTGGCAAGAAACCCGAAGGCGAGCCGGAGAAAATTGGCGGTTGGTTCGTAGCCTAACCCCCTAGAGAGATTCGAGCCGGTGTTTAATCCTTAAAAGCGTCGAGAACCTCGCGAGCGTGCTCCTCCGGGTTGACCTTCTCGAAAATCTTCTTGATCTTGCCCTTCTCGTCGATTAGAAAAGTGGTTCGTTTGACGCCCATGTAGGTTCGGCCCATAAACTTCTTCTCGCCGTAAGTGCCGTAAGCGTCTGCAATAGCGTTATCCGTGTCAGCTAATAACGTGAAGGGCAACTTGTACTTGGCAGTAAACTTCTGGTGAGACGCTTCCTTATCGGGAGATACGCCCAGAATCTCGATGCCGCGCTTCTTAAACTGGGAAAATGCATCCCGGAAGGAACAAGCTTCTTTTGTGCAGCCGGGAGTGTCATCCTTCGGATAAAAATACAACACCACTTTTTGCCCGCGAAGATCCTTGAGACTCACCGTCTGTCCATCAGCGTCGGTCGTCGTAAATGGGGGAGCTACAGTTCCTTCTTTAGGCATGAATTCTCTCCTGTTTCGGTTGGATATAATGGACTGAGTCAAACATTTTAGGCTGAAGTTGCAGGGTAGGGCAATTGCCGCAGGTGCCAAAATGAAGAAGACCACAAAAAACAAGCACTGGATGGTTAAGCAGGAACCGGAAACTTACTCTTGGGACAACTTCGTCGACGACGGAAAAACTGACTGGACCGGCGTGAGAAACTACCAGGCTCGTAATAACCTGCGCGAAATGCATGCAGGAGATAGGGTGCTGTTCTACCACTCAGGTAAAGACAAAGCCGTGGTAGGCATCGCCGAGGTTGTAAAAGGGGCTTACCCGGATCCGACCGCAGCGGATCCTCAATGGGTTGCCATTGATCTGAAGCCGGTCAAGGCCTTTCCGAAGCCGGTGCTACTGCCCGCAATTCGATATGACAAGCGTCTTAGTGGGCTTCCTTTAATCAGACAGTCGCAACTTTCGGTGATGCCGCTAACCAAGGACGAGTTTGACGTTCTAGTTGCCATGGGCACAGGCAAAAACCGAAAGAAGCAAGGCCACCGATAAACTCAGATCACAACGAATCTGAAAAAGTGCTTCCAATGCCGATGGTAAAAAATCTATCAGTGCTTATCCGTGGAAATCTGTGGCTCAGTTTCTCTAATTCCTAACGGATAGGAGCCCTAAGCAGCATGTTTAAGCAGATTGATTACACAATGGTGATTGTCTCCGACATGGCGCGGTCGGTTGAGTTCTACCGCGACAAACTCGAGAGAAGGTGGGAATAAGACTCGCCGTTTGCATTGATCCGGACGGCTTACCGGTTTCCTTTGCTCAGATAATTTCCTAGCAGGCTTTAGCCGCGGATTCACGCGGATGAACGCGAATTTAGACAGCAGCACGCAAGCAATTGGAGTAAGGCTTTTCAGATCCGCGTTTAATCCGCGCAGCTTCGCGGCTAGATGATTACTTTACTCTTGTTGCTCGCCACCTTTCAGCAACATGCTAGGCAAGTTCGATTGCTAACTGAACAAGGTTGGTTCGCTGGAATCGGACGGAGCCGGTTCGGGAGTGGCGGAATCGGCTAGCCGGGGATACTTTTCGAACAAAGGAAGCGGAGCCGGAACTCGCCGTTCCTCGAGTGTTGATTTGATTTCCAGTGCATTCACCACGGCTTTCCCCAGGAAATGGTTGTTGGTGATTACGTAAGTCTCTTTGGACTGCTTGGCGACCTCTTTAACTCTCACGATCCAGGGCTCGAGCTCGTCCGCCGAGTAGAGGTAATTGTAGCGTTCGTCTCTAACAGCCTTCTCCCTAAACCAATTTTGATAATTCCGGCCATGCAGGCGAACATAGCCTAACGGCGAAGTAGTCAGAGCCGATGGTCTAATTGACTTCTTAAAAATGGGCTGGTCGATGTTACAAATGCCTACTTCCCGTTTTTCAAGCTCTTCGTAGATGGCCGGATTGTTCCAGGAGGCATGACGGACCTCCACTATCAGCGGATAATCCTTGAAACGACTGATTAGCCTTAACATATAGGCCCGCCCCTCATCCGTGTTCTTGAACGACCAGGGGAACTGAAGCAATAGAGCGCCTAGCTTCCCGGCTTCAGCCAGCGGATCAATCCCTTCGCGAAAGGCTTTTTCATCGTCTTCGGTCGCTTTGCCGCGATCGTGAGTAAAGACTCGGTGCAATTTGGCCGTGAACCTAAATTCAGGATTTTCAGCAACACGTTTTGCCCAGGCTTTCGCGCTTGAGGCGGCCGGGGGCCGGTAGAAGCTGCTGTTAATCTCGATAGTGTCGAAGAACTTGGCGAGGTAGGCGAGCGGATCGAATTTTGCGCCTGGCTTCTGCGGATAGACAACCCCCTCCCAGTCTTTGTATGACCAGCCGGCGGGTCCGATGCGAATCTTATTCATGTCTTAGCCGCGGATAAATCTTAGCCGCGGATAAATGCGGATTACGCGAATCTGAAAAGCCATGTTTGCTAAGCACTTAAGAAAGCTGGAGCTCCATTTATCCTATTTGGTCATGGTCTGATCCGCGTTCATCCGCGCAAATCCGCGGCTCTTTCTGCTTTAACTCCCCCCGCGATGCGAACTCCAGCCCATTGGTGGTATAAACACTAGCACTTAAGTTGCTGAATTAAATACGATGAAAGGAGGTGTTTTTCATGCGTCTGACCGAGATGGTTTCCTGCTCCGGTTGAGCGGCTAAGCTGAGCCCTAGCATACTCGCTCAGGTTTTGAGCGGGCTACCAAAACAGCCTTTTGACAAAAATCTGATTGTCGGTTTCGATACCGCCGACGACGCGGGTGTATACCGTCTTCGTGACGACCTGGCAATTGTCCAGACGCTCGATTTTTTCACGCCTATCGTTGACGACCCTCTGGTCTTCGGACAAATCGCCGCCCTCAATTCGATTAACGATGTCTGGGCAATGGCCGGTACCCCGGTAACGGCGATGGCCATTACCTGTTTTCCTAAGAAGGGTGTAGATCCCGTGATTCTCGGCGAGATCATGCGCGGCGGCCTGGAGACTTTGAACAAATACGAAGTTACCTTGATCGGCGGGCACAGCGTCGACAATGAACAGATCATGTTTGGTTATTCAGTAACGGGCGTAATCGATCCGAACAAGATAGCTACCAATTCCGGCGCGCGCGCCGGCGATGTAATCATTTTGACCAAACCGATTGGCACTGGAGTTATTTCCACGGGAATCAAATGGGGGAAGACAAATGAGGGAGTGGCATCGAAATCAGTCGAGACTATGTTGACCCCAGGCAGATATGCCGCGGAGGCGATGCGCGAGTTTGGTGTCAAGGGCGCTACTGACGTCACCGGCTTCGCCCTGCTTGGCCATGCCTGGGAGATGGCAAAGGCTAGCCAGGTAACGATTGAGTTAGATTCGAAAGCGGTCCCTTTGCTGGAAGG
>JACDCK010000071.1 GCA_013817595.1 Pyrinomonadaceae bacterium
ATTACGAGTGACCCGCACGTTCAACTCGGCCGCGGTTCCAGGTCTAGCCTGTCTCGTCTCCTGTGCCGCTAACTGCAACCCAGGCAAGAAGACGCTCAATACCAAGCAACAAAACAAAGAAGGCCGCCTTTGCGGACAAGAGTATGGGCCAGGTATGTTCATCGGATCACGTTCGAAGCGTGCTGTTAATGTACCACCACGAGATCAGTATAGGAATAAGCCGGCAGGGACGGAACTCAGCGAATTCGGTAGGCTCTACCCTTCCAGACCACCACCACTTCACCAGGTAGTTGTGCCGCGATGGCGCGAATCCCAGGCTCGTCCGCGACGAGAGCGCGAAATTGTTCCGAGCCCCGCGCCAAGGTGGTTGTCGCCGTAGATGATCGGTAAGCAGTGTCGATCCAAACGCCTCCTTGCCGCCGAAACCGTCGGCCGGAAACAGTGCGAGTGTCCGCTTCGTCGTCGTTTGTCTTCGCTCCTGCGTCACTTGCACGTTTTGCCTCAAGCTTGCGTAGCCTTTCTTGGCGCTGACCAGCCAGTGCACCCCTTCCGGCCTGCGGGAGAGCAATCTGATTCTGGTTGTCATCTGTTCGCGCGCGAGCTCCTTCTTGCTCTCGCGCCTGCTCGTCTCTTTTGTCAGCTTCTTCCTTCCGACGGGCGGCAACTTGGGTTCGTGCCTCGGTATGTGTTGTTTGGGGTTTCGGAGGTGGAGGTGCCGCCGGCTCGGAAGCATATGACGGTGAAGCTACGACTCCTGCAGCTTTTCCAGGTGAGGCGTCCTTATCAGAAGTGACAGTCACAGAATCCGTGGGCGTTGCTGTGTTTGAAGTCTCACTTTTTTCACCTGTCTTCGCTTTGGTCTCTATATTTTTGCCGGCCCTTGTCTGGGATTCAGAGGACCGCCGTTCTTCAATAGCGGCAGCAAAGTTTCCGGGTTCCGCGGGTGAGTCCGCCGGCTTTGTTTCAATGGTGGCATCGCGTGAGGCCGCCGGCTGATTCTGGGCCACGAAATCAGGCTGGAGCTGCTGTCTGAGTGCAACCAGGCCAACCGCGATAAATGCAAAGAGCGCGAGTGCGGGCACCGCGTAACGCAAGAGACTGGGAGACAACAGGGCGCCGAACTTTTGCCGGAAACCTGCTGAAGTGTTTTGCGAGACCGAATCTTCGCTGACGTTGGCACCAGATGCTGACGTTAACTCTGAAACAATCTTGCGGCAGCTCGCACACTCCGCCAAATGCGAGGTGTAACGCGCGCGCGCTGCAGCAGGCAATGCTTGTTCGGCGTATGAGTTCAACTCATCAGCATCCAGGTGCATTGCCGAGTGGTCTTCAGGCGCGACAGAGCGGACGCCCGTGCGCCGTGCCAGGTCGCCTAACAGAAGATCCATTTGTTTGTTTTCAGTTTGCTTCATTGGATGCCTTTATTGATGGCCATCTTTAGAACGCAATCTCCTCAAGTAGCTTGCAGCCGGGGCTTTGCGTGACAAATCATAACTGATTTCACTTGCGGGCCTTTACCTTAGCCCCGCTAACGGCTCCCCCTGCAGCCAGCAGCGGCTCAAGATCGGCCTCCAGATGTAAAGCTACCTGAGCAAACGCGCCTTCTGTTTCCGTCTTCGTCCAACCCAGATCAGTGATCAAAGTACTTTCCACGCGCTCTCGCAACTCCCCGTGAATTCTTGTCAGACGCCGGCTCGCTGTTGCCTCATGCACGCCCAGGACGCTGCCCGCTTCCCGCAAACGAAGACCGTCAAAGTAGTAGAGCTTCACCAATAGTCGATCTTCGTCGGAGAGTTCTTTTATAGAACGCGCGAGCGCACTTTGCATCTCGGCTCCCGCTAACTTATCCGAAATCGCTTCCTCTGGATTGAGCGCCGCGGTGGCAAGGAACAATTCCTTGCCATCGCCACCCCCACGCGCCAGGCGGTCGAAGTCCGCGTCGTCTTCGGTTTGCACCGTGCGTGATTGCTTGCGATGCTGATCAATAGCAAGCTGCGCCACCACGGCCCGCAGCCATCCTGCCAATGAGCCGCGGCCGGAATAGTAGGCAAGTTTGCTGGCCGGCTTTCCATCCGCGCGCACCCGCAGGCCATAAAGCTCCGCCCAGATCGATTGTGCCAAGTCCTGAGCGCCGTCTTCATTGGAGCTCGCTGACCGGGCCGCCGAGCGTACCGTTGGCGTGAAACGCTCGACGAGGTCGCTCCAGGCGCTTTCGTCACCCCGTTCGCAAGCCACTATCAGACACAAGTCGTCAGCTTGAAGCTCATCTATGAACTCGGCGATAGACTGGTCCGAGGCGTTCTCGTCGTCCTTCAACAAATACTTATCGACTGACGATTTGATACGCGGCACCAAAGAATCCGAATCCAGCGAGCGAGATTCGGTAGCCTGCGCGAGCAGCCGTTTTGCGCCCGCTACTAAGAGATTCTGGATTTGCTCGCTTCTTTCGCTCACCGGGGGAATAACTCAAACAAGCTTCCGACGTAACTTCATGCTAACACGCCAGAAGGTAGCTGCGGTCCCATCGGATTCATTGATGACTTATTGGTCACAACGTTGCCGCGAGGGCCGCCGCAGGGCCCAATGCGGCGTTACTTTGACACCTAAAGACCTCTAAGTTAGATTCGATTGTACAGTCACGAAACCATATTTCTAAGCCACGCGCGAAAGCGCGCCTGTGAAGATAGTTTTCAAGGATTACGCTTGTTCACGCTTCGAGTAACCGAGATTTTTCACTCCATCCAGGGTGAGTCCACTCACGCCGGCAGGCCTTGCGCATTTGTGCGCCTTACCGGGTGTCCGATGCGATGCGTCTGGTGTGACAGCGAGTATACATTCACGGGCGGGGACCATCTTTCAATCGACGAAGTATTAGCGCAAGTGCGGGCGATGGGATGCAATCTGGTCGAAGTCACCGGAGGCGAGCCGCTAGCGCAGCCACACGCGTTTACGTTGATAAAAAAGCTGTGTGAAGAAGGGTACGAGGTTCTGGTGGAGACGGGAGGCTATGTTTCGACCGAGACTCTCGATCCGCGAGCCAAAATTATTCTCGATGTGAAGTGTCCCGGTTCAGGCGAAGATGCTCGCAACCACTGGCCCAACCTCGACGTGTTACGCGCAGACAAAGATGAAGTCAAATTTGTGATAGCCAATCGCAGCGACTGGGATTTCGCCTGCCACATCATCGAGCGCTTCGAACTGGAAAAGCGCGCTAAGGCGGTCTTGATATCTCCTATCTGGATCGGCGTGGACTTGCAGGAGGTTGCGAGTTGGATAACGAGTAGCGGGCTCAACGTGCGGATGCAATTACAAATGCACAAGTACATCTGGGGACCCGAGGCACGAGGTGTTTGATGGGCGGTCATGACGACGAGTCGTACGGACCCTCTGAATCCGAACCAGGGGATTCGGAATCCGGGCTTGCTGTTTGCCTTGTCTCAGGTGGCATGGATTCCTGTGTTACCGCAGCGATTGCTCGTGAGGAGAATGATGAACTTGCGTTGCTGCATATCTCCTATGGCCAGCGCACCGAAGAGCGAGAGCGGCGAGCTTTCGACGAGATCGCCGATTACTATCAGACAAAACTTCGCCTGGCTGTTTCGATCGAGCATTTGAGCAGGATTGGTGGTTCGTCGCTAACCGATCACCAGATTCCAGTAACCAGTGCGAACCTTGGATCTCCAGGAATACCGTCGAGCTACGTTTCTTTTCGCAATGCACACCTCCTGTCGATTGCTACAAGTTGGGCTGAAGTGATTCAGGCTCGTCGCATCTATATTGGCGCGGTCGCCGAGGATTCTTCGGGCTATCCGGATTGCCGCCCGGAGTTTTACGCCGCATTTCAAAAGGTGATTGACCTCGGAACAAAACCTCAAACCGCACTCGAGATTAGGACTCCAATAATCGCCATGAAGAAGGGCGAAATCGTGCTGCGGGGGCAGTCGCTTGGAGCGCCTATCGAGCTTACCTGGTCGTGTTATCAGGAATCAGAGCAAGCCTGTGGGACCTGCGATTCCTGTGCCCTCCGGTTACGGGCTTTTCGCGAAGCAGGGATCACTGATCCGATTCCCTATACGCTTGACAGCAAGCGGTTTGCTTATTAACGTAAGGTGCTTCTCAGTCCTTAACTACAACGGATCTCAGCGTCAACGCATCTTACGGGTCTCTCCCGTAATAAAATCGAATGCAAGACGCTGCGCTTGGAGGAATCTCATGCTTCGTAAATTTTTCTTTGCTATCTTCGCTGTTGTAGCGATGCTCTCGACGGCCTTTAGCGCGTCTGCCCAGACAGGAGAACTTCGCGGGCGGGTGACTATGAATCAGGCGGATGGTACCAAGGCTCCCGCCAGTGACGTGGCGATCGACGTGTACCGCACTGACCTCTCGGGCAAATACAATACAAAAACTAACAAGAAGGGGGAGTTCGTATTCGCAGGGCTGCCCTTCGTTGGCACTTACACCGTTGCCGCCAGTCATCCTGCAGCCAGCCCGACCTGGGTGCCTAATGTCAAAGTCGGCAGAGGCACCGACTACGAAATCAATCTATCGCCCGGTGATGGCAAGCGTTTGACGCTTGAGGAAATCAAAGCGGCAGAGAAACAGAGCGCGGGCAGCGGCGCGTCGTCAGGCGTGTCGTCAGGCGCGTCGTCAGGCACGCCATCACGTGAAAGCACAGCCGATAAGGCAAAACGGGAAGAAATGATCCGTAAAAACGCTGAGATTGAGGCCAAGAACAAAAAGATTGAGGAATCAAATGTGATTGTCGCCCGAACGTTCACTGCGGGAAACACCGCCCTTGAAGCCAAGAACTACGACGAAGCAATTAAGCAGTACGATGAAGGAATAGCGGCGGATCCCAGTCAGCCTGCATTGTTAACACAAAAGTCTGCGGCTTTGAAGGGACGCGGGGTCGATCGTTACAACGCCGCCATCACATCTAAGGACGAAGCGACTAAGGGTCCGGGAATTGAAGCAGCGAAGAGCGACTTTCGCGCCTCGGCAGAGGCTATCAAGCAAGCCGTCGACGCACTCAACGCGCAGACAGTACCTACGGATCCGCAAGAACAGACTCGGTTCAACGCGAACAAGATCGCCGCGCTTAGCACGAGGGCTGAAGCCATGCGTTTGTTCGTGACTAAGGTTGATCAGTCGCAGGTAGACGCCGGGCAGAAAGCTTATGAAGACTACCTGGCGGTTGAGACAGACCCTGCCAGAAAATTAGCAGCCCAAAGAGGTCTGGCGCAAATGCTCTTCGATGCAAACTCCTTCGACAAGGCGCTGGCCGAATATCAGAAGATTCTGGCTACCAACCCCGACGATACCGACGCGTTAGTCAAATCCGGCATGCTTTTGTTCAACATCGGGGCGATGAATAACGACAAGGCAAAGTATCAGGAGGCTGCCAATTACCTCCAGCAATTTGTCGATAAGGCTCCTGACACTGACAAGCTTAAAGCGGACGCAAAAGCGATCCTGGAGGAGCTTAAGAATCAACAAAACGTGAAGGCTGAGAAAACCACCACCACGCCGGCGCGCCGCCGCCGGCCCTAGAGAACCCAGCAATACCATCATCAAGATCAAAGTAAAGGTCGACGCTCGATTGCGCGAGTCTCGACTTTTCGCGTATCCACACTGGCTACGCTCTGACCAAACTCGGTTTCGAGCCTGAGTCGCTGTCAAGTTCCAGCGAAACATTTCGAAGCCCTATGGAATGGTTTTGGTAACCGGCCCAACAGGAAGTGGTAAAACCAACACCTCTATTCTGCGCTGCGATCTTTGAATACGGTCCAAACGAACATTACGGATCGTAAGGGCAACCGAGCGCGACGTACCGTTGATTCTTGTTGCTCGGCTGCCTGGGAATTATGAGTAAGGGTGTTTACTGCTTGAACTTAAATCCGGTAACTTCCATCCTGATGTTCGCACGGTCGTCGGATTCTTTCATTCCCTCGAGTCGCACCGCCACCGCCATCGTTCGATTAGGTTCCAACTCAAGTTGCCTAATGGGAATCATTACCACCGTTCGCTCCTTCACCGCCTTACCCTGATGATCGACAACGGCTCCTCTGATTTCGAGGCCGTTGAGTGTTCGTCCGGTGAAGTTGCGAATAGTCGTTTGCAGATTCATCACGATGTCGCCCAATGCTCGTTTTGCTTCGTCGGCTTCCGGTTCGTCGAGGACGATCTTGGAATGATACTGCTCCCACTCAGGCGAGCCCGCGCGGATGGCCCCTTCCAAGACGGGTTCGGCACTGCCGCCCGTGTTGCTGGCACGCAACAGGAAATAGAAAAAGACAGCTATGACCAACGCGGCAGCAATGGCCACGACGATAATCAGCTTGCGCCGCGAATCATCCGAGCTATCCAAACTTTTTTCTGAGGCCGCCATGCTTTTGTGAGTTGAATTGTAGAATCGTCAGATGGGTTTTCCAATCACTTCTGGTCTAGACCGCCACTGCGCTGGATATGGTCCGCTGGGCCGATGAGTGAAATCCCTATTTCTGGTGCTGCGCGGTAAGACCAGTAATCAGATCTTCCAGCTCGGAGTAATCAATGGGCTTGGTTATGTACGCGTCACACCCGGCCGCCAGGGCTTCGGCGTGAAAGTCGGCCGTATCATGAGCTGAAACTGCGATGATGGGAACCCTAGCCAAATCAGGCAACTGGCGAATCCGGCGTGTCGCTGACAAGCCATCAACTACTGGAAGACTCAAGTCCATGAGAATGACATTTGGCGTCTCGTTTTCCGCCGCTCGTACCGCTTCGACTCCGTTAATTGCTTCTGAGACCTCGTATCCGCTCAACTCAAGGAGCCGGCGCATCATCATGCGATTATCTTCGGTATCTTCGACGAGCAACACGCGAACCGGATTCTCAATTTTGGACATATGCTCCACGCGCGTGGTTGATCTTGTTTCCACAATCAAGTCCGATTCACCCTCTAAGTTGTTGACTTTACTGTATCACTAGAATACGCCCGAGCTTTTTGCTAAGATGCCGCATCGAAATACGACAGATCGAATCCGCGTTTCGGGTTCAATTCATACACGGACTTCCCCCTAAATGCTCTTCCTAAACTACAGGCGCGAGAGCTGGAAAACTACTGACACCTCAATGAAGCCACTATTGTTGAACCCCCAGGATAGCTACTCTCTTCAGACCCTGGGGAGAGCGTCTGTGCAGATCGTTCACGATCTCAAAAATCAGCTAAATGGTCTCAAACTGTATGCCACGTTTCTGCGCAAGCGATTGGAGAGGAGCGCCAGGCCGGAAGATGAGATGGAAACTATTAACAAACTCATCGCCGGATTGGATCGCGCCGCAGGAGATCTGTCGACGCTAGTGCAGTATGGCCGACCAATTGAGCTGCGGAGACAGGTCGGCGTCGATGTTCAGAAGATAATGCGAACAGTTGCAGGGGCTTTCTCGCAGCCGTCGCGTGCGAGCGGTCCTTTGACTGGAGCAATCATCATCGACGCGGAGCCGCTTCCCCTGGCAGGTGAGTTTGATCCCACGATTTTGGCTGATGCGCTCAAGTCAATCTCCGTGGGCGCCATGAAAATGCGTGGCCATGATGAAAACCGGACGCTCAGGGTCAGCTTGCGCCGAGAGAAGAGCGAGAAAGACACCGCAGTCATTGAATGGCACGAGTTAAATAACTTGGATCACGATCCGTTCAAATCATTCGCCGGCAGCGATGAGATTCGAATGTCATTTGCCGCCAAGGTCATCGAGGCCCACGGCGGCTCAGCAGAGCAGCGCAAAAAAACCTTGAGCGTTCGACTTCCGCTAACGTCGTTGAAGGAATCAGTTGAGCGCGCTGGGACTGTCGAGACATGAACACAACGGCCACAGTTGCTTTCAAGGAGGAGAAACGGGTGGAGAACAAAAACGTGCGGATTCTGGTTGTCGATGACGAACCTATGATGGCGGATTCGCTGAAACAGAACCTTATGGAGGAAGGGTTTTCAGTCGACACCGCAGCCACAGGCGCCGAAGCCATCGAGCTCTTCGACCAGGGAGGACATCATCTTGCCATCTGCGATCTGCAACTCCCAGACATGGATGGTCTCGAGGTAATGCGTCACATGAAAGACGCCCGACCCACAACCGAAGTGATTGTCGTCACCGGTTACGGATCCGTTGCGCGTGCAGTGGAAGCTACTAAGGCCGGCGCGTTCTATTTTGTGGAAAAGCCTTTCGACTTCGACCAAATTCAGCCACTTGTGGATAAAGCGCTCGAGCGTCGCGAGCTCGTTGCCGAAACGACAAGCATGCGCCGTCAGCTCTCCACTCGCTCGGAGTATTTCAACATCATCGGATCTGCAAAACCGATGCAAGCGATTTACGAGACCATCGAATCGGTCGCCAAATCAGACGCGAACGTTCTCATCGTCGGCGAGTCAGGAACAGGCAAGGAATTAATAGCCAACGCAATCCATTACAACTCACTGCGCTCCAAGAAAGCATTCATCAAAGTTAATTGCGCGGCGCTACCAAAGGAACTAATCGAATCGGAACTCTTCGGCCATACCAAAGGCGCTTTCACAGGCGCTCACGCTGATAAGGAAGGACTGGTCCAGCACGCAGCGCGCGGATCCTTAATGCTCGACGAAATCGCAGAGATGCCGGTTGAACTGCAGCCCAAGCTGCTGCGCGTGTTGCAAGAGAGGAGCTATCGGAAGATCGGTTCCGAGAAGACTTACGCCGTCGATTTTCGGCTTATTTCCTCGACCAACCGGCTGCCCGCTGACGCAATACGTGACGGCCTGCTGCGCGACGATCTCTTTTATCGCATTTCTACAATTACCATTCACGTGCCGCCTTTGCGCGAGCGTAACGAAGATATTCAACTGCTGACAGAACACTTTTTGCACATGTACGCTCAAAAGTATGAGCGCGCCATTGGCGGGGTCTCACAGGCGGCCTACCAACGACTTTTTGGCCATCTCTGGCCCGGGAATGTGCGTGAGTTGCAAAACGTCATCGAGCGCGCGGTGCTGCTGGCCAAAGGGAATCGGATTGAACCCTTGGACTTGCCATTCGATAATGGCTCGCTGCCGGAAACGGGATCCGCCGGCCCGGGATGGGATGTTCCTCCCAACATGACTCTTGAAGACATTGAGCGCCTGGTAATCGAAAGAACGCTGCAACGCACCGGCGGCAACAAGCAGGCGGCGGCGAATCTGTTGGGAATTTATCGCCCGCGGCTTTACAGCAAGATACGAAAGTACAATATTGACGTTACGGCTCTCGTTTCAGCCTGAGGCCCTACTGTGGTTAATCCACATGGTATGTCGCAACACTTGTCGGTGTCTCGAAGCATCGCACCTTGAAAATCTGCACGCGGTCGTCACCGACTTTCGTACCCACTTGCTCCAGAACATATTTTGCAAGATTCTCGGCCGACGGCTGCAATTCATGAAAGGGTGGCAACTCGTTAATGTTCTGATGGTCCAAGTACTGGACCACTTCGTCGGCCGCGGCCTTCAATTCGACAAAATCAACCAGCAATCCAATGGTATCCAACTCGCGGCCGCGAGCGTAGATTTCAATTCTGTAGTTGTGACCGTGTAAGTTCTCACACTTCCCTTTGTAGCCACGCAGTTGGTGCGCGCTAGAGAAGTTGCGCTCAATCATCACTTCAAATTGTCCGGGCATGGCCGAGAGTCTGGCATAAGGCAAAGTCCAAAGTCCAACGCGGGCGGTTCAAGTCTTAGGGAACAGTGCGGTGGCAAGCGCAGCGCGACACGGCTTTAAAGTTCCCCTGTTGTGTTTTCAACCAAAGCGCCGTCGCCGCTTCGCTCTGCCGGCGCACTCCAAAGGTTAGACAAACTCAATGTTGGCGATCGGCTGGGGGGCCGAGTGGGGATTCAAATATTCGGCTTAGCTCGTTAATCTCTGAAGTCACACGACAAGGAGGCAGGCTCTTTAGAAAAGTGCGCCCGTAGGCTTTGGTACGCAGACGCGGATCCAGCACAGCGAGGACGCCGCGGTCGGTAGTGCTGCGTATCAGCCGACCCAGTCCCTGCTTCAAGCTGATAATCGCCTGCGGAACGCTGTACTCAAAAAAACTCGACCCGCCCTCGTCTTCAATGTAACGCTGGCGCGCCGCGACTATCGGATCGGTCGGTACAGCAAAAGGCAGCTTGTCGATGATCACGCACGACAGCTGTTCTCCTCTGACATCCACACCCTGCCAGAAACTCGACGTCGCAAAGAGCACGGCATTGGGCGTTTCCCTGAATCTCGCCAGCAGCCTGCCCCTTGATGCGCTGCCTTGCAGGAAACAGGGATAGTCCAGCTCCGGCATTACAAGATCGTACAGCGACTGCATTCCCGCAAGGCTTGTTGACAGCACAAACGCCCGGCCCAAGGTGGCGTTCACAATCTTGATGACCTCGGCGGCTGCTGCCTGGGCCCAGTCAGAGGAACGCGGATCGGGCATCCTGGGCGGAAGGTACAGCAGCGCTTGGTTCTGGTAGTCGAAAGTCGATTCCGCAATCAAGTCCTCAGCCTTGTCTAACCCAAGCCGTTCGCGAATGAAGGCGAAATTGCCCGCACTGGAAAGCGTTGCTGAGGTCAACACCACAGTTTCCACCTGGCCAAAGAGTTTGTCTTCGAGCAGACCGGAAACGTCAATTGGCGAGGCGCGCAGGAAGAAGCCACGGCCTCTGCGTTCCGTCCAGTACACAAACTTTTTATCGGCTCCGGTAACGATGAACTGAAGGTCAAAGCGAATCTGTCTAATCCGCCGCACGAGATTCTCGATCTCGGCCGGTTTGTCCTTGAGCGCATCCAGAGTTGTCTCAAGTCGCGCCAGCGCACCATCGAGGGCCATGTAGAGATCCCCGAGTGGAGTCGGGTTAATCTCTCCGCTGCTACTGCTGGTGGCGAACGTCCCCGGAACGATGGGGTAACGCCCTTCTTCACCCCGGCCAGTGCGAAAACCCATCCAGAAATTTGCCGCAAAGCGCCCTACGCGCGAGCAAGTTTTAGTTACTTCGCGATCTACCTCGGCATTTTCGATGGGCACGTTGCTGATATCGCGCACCAGGTCGTCCACCTGATAATTCGAAACCTGGGCGCCGAAATATTCTGAGACTACGTCTTCAATCAGATGGGCTTCATCAAGAATAACTGCGGAATAATCAGGCAACACATTGCCATAGGCGCTGTTTCTGAGCGCCAGGTCGGCAAAGAACAAATGATGATTGACCACCACAATGTGCGCATTCTGAGCCCGATTTCGCATCCGGGTAATGAAGCAGGGATCGAAGTCCGGGCACTTCTGACCGATACAAGTTTCCGAACGTGCGTCTATGTGGCGCCAGAAGGAAAGATGCTCGGGAAGATTTGCCAATTCTGCG
>JACDCK010000271.1:0-717 GCA_013817595.1 Pyrinomonadaceae bacterium
CTTGAAAAGCGTGATTGTAGGTTCTATCTCTTTAAGCATTGTTTCGGGAAGGACGCGCGCTAAGTACGAACGCAGCAGTTTGTCATCTTCGTATTGCAAAGTCCGATTGGCGAGATCCTCATCGTAGTGGGTCGACCTACTACCCTGTCCCCGCCGTGCTGTGGCCGTGCCTGTGCCTGTGCCGTGTCGTGTCGTGTCCGGTCCGCTTGCTTCCCCCGGAGCCTCGTCGTATAATTTATGGCTTGCTCGAAGCACGGCGGTTTCGTCCGGTGGGTTCGCGCCCACTTTTTCTTTTGGGCGAGTGTTTTTTGGAGGGTAGTGGTGGGCGCCAGTTCGATTGAAAAGCGAGTGCAGGAAATCGCGGAAAAGGTAGCAATCGACCACGGCCTGGAGCTAGTCCATGCTGCAGTCGCCGGTCCAGAGAATAAGCCGATAGTCCGTATTTACATCGACAAGCCCAAAGGCGTCACTCATGAGGACTGCTCCGAAGTGAGTCATCACCTGGGCACCGTCCTCGATGTGGAAGACTTCATTCATTCCAGCTACACGTTGGAAGTGTCGTCGCCGGGTCTGGATCGGGGCCTTTACAAACGGGCGGATTACGAACGCTTTGCCGGCAGCCAGGCAAAAATGAAGACGAATCGGCCGATCGGCGGACAGCGCAACTTTCGGGGCCGTTTAATTGGACTGGACGGCGTGGAAGTGCTCTTCGAAGAC
>JACDCK010000271.1:727-3506 GCA_013817595.1 Pyrinomonadaceae bacterium
AACCAGTGGCCGCATTAGAGTGCCGCTGGAGTCCATCGCGCAAGCAAACATTGAAATCGACGTTGCGGCAGAGCTTCGAGGCGCACAAGGAAAGTAACCTGAGTTACCAACTGGCGGACTGGAAAGCGAGAGCCAGTCACAGGTTCGGCCTGTATCACTTACAACCGAATAGGCTCAACGACACAGAAGCTGTTGGGTGTCGAGCCGCAAGACAGCGAGACTTAAATGAGTTCATCCATTGCACAAAACATCGAGGCACTTTGCCAGGAGCAAGGCATCGAGCGGGATCTGGTCATCGAGGCCATGAAAGAAGCTGTCCGCGCGGCTGCCAAGAAACAGTTCCGATCTGGTGAAGATATTCAGGTCGACTGGAATCCGGAGACCGGCATTGAATTGTCTGCTTCGAAAGTGGTCGTTGACGAAGTGGCCGATGCGGCGACGGAGCTTTCCATCGACGAGGCCCGGGAACTCGCGGGTGACGAAGTAGAGTTGGGCGATGCCTTGCTGCTGCCGTTGCCAATGGAAGAACTGGGCCGCATCGCGGCGCAAACTGCGAAACAGATCCTGTTCCAGAAGGTGAGAGACGCCGTTCGCAGCAACGTCTACGAGCAGTACATCGACAAGATCGGCGATTTGGTTAACGGTTACGTGAAGCGGTTCGAGCGTGGCAACATCATTGTGGACTTGGGAAATCTGGAAGCCATCCTGCCCCGTTCACAGCAGTCTCGCGGCGAGCAATGGAACCAGGGCGAGCGCATCAGGGTTGTTATCAACAACGTTTCGAAAGAATCGAAGGGGCCTCAGGTAGAAGTTTCTCGCACTTCTCCCGAGCTGCTGCTGCGCTTGTTCGAAATGGAAGTTCCGGAGATCTACGACGGCACGGTGGTGATCAAGTCGGCTGTCCGCGAACCCGGTGAGCGCGCCAAGATTGCCGTGATGTCCAACGAACGCGATGTGGATCCGGTGGGCGCTTGCGTCGGTATGAAGGGTTCCCGCGTGCAGGCCATCATCCGCGAACTCCGCGGAGAGAAGATTGATATTATCGAATGGTCGGATGAGCCTTCTGTATTTGCCGCGAATGCGCTCTCACCCGCCAAGGTAAACCAGGTTCGCATCACCGATATCGAGAATCGCCAAATGGAAGTGATCGTGAATGAAGATCAGCTTTCACTCGCAATTGGTAAGCGGGGGCAGAATGTCCGGCTCGCCACGAAGCTGGTGGGTTGGAATATCGACATCCGCAGCGAAGAAGAGATCAAACGCGAAGTAACCGAGCAAATGGGCGCTCTGATCGCTTCCGGCGAGTCTGTGCCGCTTTCGGCCATCGAAGGTGTTACTGGACAGCAGGCTGATGCGCTCGCAGAACACAACATCAATGATATTGATGCCCTCGCTCAAACCTCAGTCGACGATCTGGTTGAGTTTCTTGATCTGAGTTTGGATGAGGCTGAGACGATCTTGAATGCGGCCAAGGCCGTAGTCGCTATCCGCGACCGCAGCGAGGGTGCAACGGAAGGCTTTGATGAATCAGAGTCTGGATCCGAGGCGCCGAATGAGCACCAGGCCGTGTCGGCTGAGCTGGATGAGTCGATAGAGATCGGTGATGAAGAGCCTTCTAATGATCCGACGGCGGAAGGCTACGACGAAGCCGTTAAGACTCGCAGTCCATTCTCCGCTGAGCCGGAGATTTTGGCGGAGTATTCCGCCGATCCGGTGGCGCTTACCGAGATAGAACCGCTTACTGAGGCAGATCTCATATTGCTGGAGCCCGGCCGGGATCTGCGTCCCGATACCATCACTCCCGCTCCCGACATTACGTCAAGCGGAGCAGCTGCCTTCGAATACGTGAATGAGATCAGTGAGAATGGGCTTTCGCTTGAGGAAATCGCTTCGAGTGAAGACGGCGATACTGAAGCCGCTGCCGCGGAGGCCGCTGGATCCGCAGAAACATCTGCTCCCGAGCTTCCGGAAGATGCTGCATCGGGCGGGGGCAATGACGAAGAGAAGCAAGATGCTTCGCCAGATGCAGTCAAGTAAACTTAGCGCACCCCCTGGGTTGTCCAGTGTGTTGCGCTGCCCGCTCGACCAACCCGTGTCGCACTTCTGAGCGCACGCTTCAAGTGGTTGAGAGCGGGAGTTCTTAATCACTTTAGAAGAAGGCAGGACCTCGACCTGCATGAGTGTCCTAGAAGGAGTGCATGACAGTTTCCTCCAAGATTCGTATTTATGACCTGGCCAAGGAACTGAAGCTCGACACTAAGCGACTGATTGAAGAGGTTCGTCGCGAAGGTGTGGATGTCAGCGTTCCGTCCAACTCTGTCTCCAAGGAGTTGGCGGAGAAGATCCGCAACAAGTACTTCCCCAAGAAAGAAGTAGCAGTAAAACGAACCGTCAAGGTTGTCAAACGAGCTGCGCGACCAGTGGAAGAGGCTCCTGCGGCTGAGCTCGAAGAGCCTGTCAGAGCTGCCGAACCTGAGCACGTCGAAGCCGAAGAGGCGCCACAGCCCCAGGAAATACCCGCCGCCGTTGCTGGCGCGGCAAAGCCCCGCCCCGCAGCAAAGCTAATGAAAAAGCTGCCTCCGGCCGTGCGGGCCGAACAACCAGCCGCGACTGGTGTTGAGACCGCTCCTCTTCTGGAACTGGCGCCTGAGGCCGGTCAGGGGGAACAGGTCGTACCAACTGGTCCACTGCGCGCGGATGTGCCAGGCATGGCTGCCGAATCGTCAAAGACAGCGCTGGCGGCATCACATCAGATTAGGGTCATGCGTCCCACCCCCGC
>JACDCK010000272.1 GCA_013817595.1 Pyrinomonadaceae bacterium
CATAATGACCGACGGCAACACGACTTTTGGCACCACACCCGAAGTCTTCACTGCGCGTTTAGACGAGTGGGGCGCTGACGTGATTGGTCTGAACTGTGGAGTGGGCCCGGCAATTATCCTGAGCGGGCTTGAGAAGATGCGCGCCGTTACGAAGAAGAAGTTGGCCGCTCAGCCTAACGCCGGATTGCCTCGTGACGTTCAGGGCCGGCAGTTCTACATGTGCTCGCCGGAGTACATGTCGAAGTTCGCGAAAAGGTTGATCCAGTCGGGCGCAAAGTTCATAGGGGGCTGCTGCGGAACCACGCCTGCGCACATCAAGCTGATTTCCGATGCGGTTCGGGCCGCTTCGCCGCGCGCGCAGAGAATGGTGATGTCATCCGGTCCCCTGGCGCTCGTGGAAGAGATCGTCCCCGCGGACATCAAGGTCGTTCCTGCGGAGGAACGTTCCAACTGGTCAAGAAAGATCGTTCGAGGGGAGTTTGTTACTTCGGTTGAAGTCTTACCGCCAAAGGGTGTCGATGCCCAGAAGACGCTCGACTCTATTCGGCTGCTGAAAGATGCTGGTGTCGACGGCGTAAACATTCCCGACGGTGCGCGCGCCCAGTCGCGTATGAGCGCAATGGCTACGGCAGTCCTGGTCGAGCAGCAGATTGGTATCGAGTCAGTGCTGCACTATTGCTGCCGCGATCGCAATCTCTTGGGAATGATGTCTGATCTGCTGGGCGCCTCGGCTTTGGGATTGCGAAATCTGCTGCTGATTACCGGCGACCCGCCCAAAATGGGACCTTACCCGGATGCGACTGCCGTTTTTGACATTGACGCCATCGGCCTCACGAACATGGTTAACAAACTGAACCATGGCCTCGACATCGGCAACAATCCTATTGGTCAACCCACTGCGTTTTGCATCGGGGTGGGCGTCAATCCAGGAGCAATCAATCCCGAAGAGGAAATTCGTCGTTTCGAGTACAAGGTTGAGGCAGGCGCGCAGTATGCCATTACTCAGCCGGTGTTCGATACCGACCAACTGCGCGACTTCATCAAGAGTGTCGAACACGTGCGCATACCGATCATCGCCGGCATTTGGCCTCTGGTCTCTTATCGCAACGCAGAGTTTCTGCACAACGAAGTTCCGGGTGTGCGCGTTACGCCTTCGATCATGGAGCGTATGCGTGCGGCTTCCGCGATTAGCAAGGAAGCGGGGCGCGATGAAGGTCTGAAAATCGCCCGCGAGTCGCTCCTGGAGGTTCGCGATCTCATCCAGGGTGTGCAAGTGTCTGCGCCTTTTGGAAATGTGAAATACGCGCTGGAAGTTTTCGGGGCGCTGGAAGAATTTAGCCGTAAGGAAGCTGAGGTTGCGACGAACAGAAGTGCAGAGGAATAAACGCTTTCCCTGTTGACTTTTTTCTGCAGTAAGCAATCGATCCACAAGACCACATCAACGAACACGAAGAGCTCTAGTGTCATTTCGTGTGAGTGGGTGGATCGCGCGGTGAACTCCTAAAACACCTATCCAATCTAAACCACGTAGCTTCAAACTTACTCGCTAGCCCTCGGCAAGAACGTGACGCAGGGCGGCTTCAAGTTGTGAGTATTTGAACTGATAATCAGCCGTTTTCAGTCGTCCGGGCTCGACGCGCTGGCTCGACAACAAGAGAGCATCAGCCATTTCGCCGAAGACCAGGCGCGCGCCGAATGCGGGGATCGGGAAAATGGTAGGTCGCGAAAGCACTCTGCCGAGTGTCTTTGTAAACTCGGCATTCCTTACCGGGTTAGGCGCGACAAAATTGACTGGCCCTTTCAAAATTTCACTCGCCAGCACATACTCGATCGCGCCGACCACATCGTCCAACGCAATCCAGCTCATCCATTGTTTGCCGCTGCCAATTTTTCCGCCCACCCCCATGCGAAATGGAGTGAGCATCTTCGCCAAGGCACCCCCCTCGGAATCGAGAATGATCCCGAAGCGCGTGTTGACGACGCGAATTCCCTTGTCTGCGGCCAACTCCGTCGCTTTCTCCCATTTGACACAAACGCCCGCAAGAAAATCATCCCCGGGTGCGCTAGTTTCAGTTAGGAGTTCATCACCGCGGTTGCCGTAGTACCCGATTGCTGAGGCGCTAATGAGAGTCGTCGGCGGACGGGTAAGGTTTGCGAGCGCATCACTGAGTAGCTTTGTGCCCTTCACCCGGCTCTCTCGAACCTTGCGCTTCTTCTCTTCGTCCCAACGACCAGAGGCTATGCTCTCGCCCGCCAGGTGAACAACCGCGTCGAAGCCTTCTAGCCGCGCGAGCGCGATGCTGTATCTGTCCGGGCTCCATTCAATCTCCGAATCAGAACCCGGCGCATGTCGGACCAGCCGGAAGGTTTTATGCCCTTCAGGCTCGAGCGACTTGACCAAAGCCTTTCCCACCAGGCCATGCGATCCACTGATGAGTAGTTTCATTTTACTGACTTTCTCTTGCCTTCTTTTGAGGTCCTTAAGATAGCGCTGCCCTTCTATTTCTCCAAACAGCGAGGCCGTAACGCTTGCATCAGTGTGAAGATAGTGTCGGCCAGCGCGCGGGGGTAAACCGCCCTTCCGGACTGCAGCTGACTTGAGGGATGCCAGCATCGAGGTTGAGAAATTCTCAGTCTTGATACAACTATTGATTTGGAGTAGCCGCAGTCCGGAAAGGCGGTTTACCCCCGCGCGCTGACCGCAAAAAGCTCTAATTTGAACCACCAGCGGAGCAGAATTTATCTTGTATTCTGATTGCAAGAGTGTAGAATGCACGGAGCCAGAAAACGTAATGAGTTGAGGACTTCACCGCCTCTCTTTTCTTATCTCAGGCCGCGGCTCCTCATTCTTTAAACCTGGCACGATAACTCAGGATTGAGAATAATATTTCTTTACGTCGAGCTCTCACCAGTTTGACGGAAACGGGCAACCTCTCCATGCTTAATGCAAGTCTCCTCACCGTCTTTTGTCTCGTTTTAGTTACAACCTTCGTAGCGCTCTTCGCTCCACATTCCACTGGATCCGCTGATCTACTCCGCCGAGTAACAACCACACGTGAGGAGGTCATTAACCTCAATCCATCACTCAGTGGTGATGGCCGCATCGTCCCGTTTGAAATGCTTGTCCCACGGATGCGACTATCGTCGACCTCGTTGGTTTTGGTAACAGCGCAAACTGCTTCCGCGGTGTTGGCCCAACGGCCGCTCCTAGCAAAGCAACTGGAATCTTGAGGAAGAACAATGGATGCACAGAGACTTCAAATAACGCGGGGGATTTTGCGGCGGGACCGCCGAATCCCCGGAATAGGAACGCGGCGATCAGTCCCTGCGCCAGCGCTGTAATTTCACAAATGCTTTTAGCTCACTATCCGAAACTGTGGTACGAACTGTTGGCACTAGTGCTTGATCTTCCACCCACGCCCATTAGCACAGCCCGCATAGCGACCGACAGTAGACGCCACTCAACGTC
>JACDCK010000072.1 GCA_013817595.1 Pyrinomonadaceae bacterium
TCCTTTTGCGTTGAGACGACCGTACCGAGGATGCGCGCGATGATCATGCCTAGCCGCGACTGAGACCGATCGGAAGTGTCTCGTCGACGCTGCCGTGCGGGCGCGGGATCACGTGGACGCTAACCAGCTCGCCGACGCGACGTGCTGCTGCAGCTCCGGCATCTGTCGCTGCTTTGACTGCTGCAACGTCGCCACGAACGATGGCGGTCACAAAGCCGGCGCCAATTTTTTCGTAGCCGATAAGTGTGACGTTGGCAGCTTTGACCATCGCGTCCGCGGCTTCAATCATGGCCACCAATCCTTTGGTTTCGACCATACCCAGTGCTTCTTGTGGCATCTGCTATGCTCCTGTTCTCGTGAATCGTAAATCGTAAATCGACTGTGAGGGTGCCCGACCATCCACCTCTCACTCTTGCAGATGGTGATCCTAGAGTACGTTCAATCGGTCATTCACTCTAACAAATCATCCTTAAGTAACCTAATAACCTTGAGTCGATTTACGATTTACGATTCACGATTTACGAATTGCTATCCACTGCCTGCGATAAAAGTTCAACCAGCTCTTCTCGCGTTAGTGCAATCTTCCCGGACCCGTTTTCCGAAGCTCCACGATACCCGGTGGATGCAGGCCGATCCCCAGACGGACAGGTGAGCTGCGCTTCGTCAAGATAGCCACAGGCCTGGCAGCGCGCTCCTTCACCCAAATAACCTGCGGCTTCGCGCACATTAATTAGCTTCTCGATGGCCGCGGCCGGAAGGTTTTTTGAGCCACCGAGTATACGCGAAAGGATCGCGATTCTTGCCGTATGCTCCAGCGTCTCCAAACGATCGAACGCTTGCCACAAATCCGCGCCATAAGCGACGGCGCCATGATTGGCCATCAAGAGCGCGTTATGGTGTTTCACGAGCGGACGCATCGCCTCGGTCAACTCGTCGGTCGAAGGAGTTCCGTAGGACGCGAGTGGTACACATCCGAGTGTCAAAATCACTTCGGAGAGTATCGGCTGATCGATTGCCAACCCGGCGACAGCGAAAGCCGTCCCGTGGGGTGGATGGGCATGGCAAACCGCCTTTACGTCGCTCCGCTCCCGATAGATTAGCAAGTGCATTGCTAACTCACTCGACGCCTTCCGATCAGTCAGCGGATTGCCCTCTCGGTCTGTCAGCGCCAGACAGTCTTCAGTCATTCGTCCTTTGCACGTCATTGTCGGTGTCGCGACAATGCGGCCGTCGCCTAGACGCACGCTGATGTTGCCGTCAGAGGAGACGACGTAACTGCGTTCGTACATCAGATTGCCGATCTGAACTATTTCGCGTCGAGCGCTTTTCTCATCCATTGATTCCCGAGTGCCTGTTATAGTTCCTTTTCCTTAGGTTCAAAAGCCTCTTCAAAGTCATTGCTGCGGCGCGCATTGGTGACCACGCTTGCCTGCGGGCGCGCTAGGAAATACGATAATGATTCCAGCGAAGTTGTTAAGTCAACGGTTTTGACTTTCACTCCCAGACGGACGCCGAGAGAGGCCGGCGCGAAGTTGAGCACCGCTTTCACACCTGCAGCCATCACCTGATTCAAGACTCGCTGCGCTGCTCGAGCGGGAACGGCAATAACTGCAACGTCGACCCCCTCCTCTTTAACTATCCGAGCAATCTTCTTGACGTCGTGCACCAGAACCTCCCCGCTGCCCAGGCGCTGGCCAATCTTTGAGGTGTCATTATCAAATAGTGCCACTACCGTGAAATTCGATTTTTCGAATCCCTGATAGTTCGCCAGAGCCGTACCCAATCTTCCTGCACCAATGATGGCTACCCGATGAGGATTGTCCAGGCCAAGAATCTTGGTAATGTTCGCTTGCAGCTCCTCAATGAAGTAACCGACGCCTCGCACGCCAAACTCACCGAAGTAACCTAAGTCCTTGCGAATTTGTGCGGAATTGAGATTGAACTGTTCGGCAAGCACCTGCGATGAAATAGTTTTGATCCCCGCCGCTGAGAGCGTATTCAAACAGCGCAGGTAAACGCTGAGCCGGTTAGTTGTGAGTTCCGAGATTTTCTCTGATTTCATTAAGGGCCTGTTGGTGGAAGTATATCCCTAATGCGAGATCAAGGGTAAGGGCATGACTTGTGAAGTGCGCCGGCAGAGTGTAGTGGCAACGACGCTTTGGATTCGCGATTCGCTCGACACATCCAAAGCGGTGTCGCACTGGGCTTGCCACCGCACTGCTCCAAAGGCTTGAGTGGCATCATCTAGGTCCCAGTCGGAAGCCGCGCGATCAACGTGCGTTGCTCAATCACGGGAGCATCAACTACAATCGCGTGCGTTTAACGAGAATTGCCCGCATCGATTTTGTTTGTTCGTCAATGATTGCACATCTCTCCGGCACACTTCTTTCAAAACAGGCGACTTCGGTAATACTTGATGTCGCCGGCGTCGGCTATGAAGTCACGATTCCCATTTCGACTTTCTACGAATTGGAGGAGCCGGGCGCGAGTGTGCAGCTCCGCATCTACACGCACGTCCGCGAAGACGCGCTGCAACTCTATGGTTTCAAGACCGCTCGCGAACGCGAGCTCTTCTTGCGTCTAATCTCAGTCAGCGGGATCGGCCCGAAGCTGGGTATCACTTTGCTTTCGGGCATGAGCGCCGATGAGATGATCGCTTCGATCCGTACCAACAATCTAGCTCGGCTGACTTTGATTCCCGGGGTAGGAAGAAAGACTGCGGAGCGGCTGGTGATGGAGCTGCGGGACAAGGTCGCTTCGCTTTCGTCACCGCAGTTGGAAGAGGAGTTAGGCGCTCAGCCTGAAGCGGCTGCTCCACCAACAGAGGATTCGGTACGCTCCGACGCGCTTTCGGCCCTACTGAATCTCGGTTATCAACGCAGCGCGGCTGAGAAAGCCGTCGCCCTCAGCGAAGGTGGCGATGTGTCTGTGGAGTCAATCCTGCGGCAAAGTCTTCGCAAACTCGCGAAAGGATGACCGCGCTGACCGTTTCGAGCGACTCTTTGCTTTAGTTCCACTTAAGCCTTACGATTCAAAACAGGCGAATATCCAAACATGTCAATAGAGCAACCAGCCCCAGTGCGTGACGAAGCTCCGAACGACGACGAGCGACAGTTTGAACTGACCGTACGCCCAACACGGCTCGCTGAGTATATTGGGCAGCGTCAGGTCAAAGAGAACCTACGTGTTTACATGAAAGCCGCCCTGGGGCGCAAAGAGGCTCTCGACCACGTGCTGTTGACCGGACCCCCAGGTCTCGGCAAGACGACCCTCGCGAATATAATCGCGAACGAAATGGGAGCTGAGATGAAGTCGACCGCCGGACCTGCCATTGAAAAGGCTGGCGACATTGCTGCCCTCCTAACCAATCTGCAGGAAGGCGACGTGCTTTTCATCGACGAGATTCACCGTCTACTTCCTGCCCTCGAAGAGAAACTGTATCCGGCAATGGAGGACTACAACCTGGACTTACTCATCGGCCAGGGTGCCGGGGCCAGGTCCATCAAATTGGGATTGCCAAAGTTTACGCTCGTTGGGGCAACGACTCGCGCGGGCTTGATCACGGCTCCCTTACGCGGACGCTTTGGCATCGTATTTCATCTGGACTTCTACCCGCACGAGGACCTGGAAGTGATTTGCAAACGCTCTGCGGAGATTTTGGGAGTGGAGATCGACGAAGAGGGAGCCCACGAGATTGCCCGGCGGTCAAGAGGTACGCCGCGTATTGTCAACCGGTTACTTCGGCGCGTTCGCGACTACGCGGAGGTTGATTACGACGGCCGCATCACCAAAGACATCGCCCACGATGCGCTCAACCGCATGGAAGTAGACACCTTCGGTCTCGACGAAATGGACCGCAAGCTGCTCCTGACAATTATCGAGAAGTTTAACGGCGGGCCAGTTGGCTTGGGAACAATTTCGGCTTCCATTTACGAAGAGAAGGATTCGATCGAGGAAATTATTGAACCCTATCTAATTCAAATCGGCTTCCTTGACCGCACTCCCCGCGGGCGTATGGCAACCAGACGAGCTTACGATCATTTTGGCATTAGTCCTTCGACCACCCACAGACCCAGCCTGTTCGATTCTCACTGAAGATTTTGGTAGGGTGTTAAATCCATCGTTGAAGTAGCACCGCGATTTAGCTCACATGAGAAGACTTTCTTCGTTCTCGCGTCACTCGTTCGGCGTAGTAAATCGGGGGCCGTGGCGCTCAATCTTCAGTCACTCACTCCATCAATTTCACGAGAACGACTTATTTACTTCCGCCGCAGCGATGAGTTATTTCGGCTTGATGGCACTCTTCCCGGCGCTTTTGTTGCTGCTCGCGATAAGCAATCAGATCGCAGCAGCGGCGGACCTCCTTAATCGCGCGGTTGACGTTTATCCCGGGTCGCGAACCTTCTTACGCGAGACTATTCGCTCACTCAACGCAGTGGGTCCGGGCGTGATCATTACTTGTTTCATCGTTGTTCTGTGGGCCGGTTCCTGGGTGTTTGCAGTGATCGAACGCGCGTTAAACCGCGTCTGGAGAGCAACCTCCCGCACTTTCTGGCACGGTCGCGCAATAACCGTTGGCATGATCGGAATCGTCGGACTGCTGCTGGCCTTGTCAGTGTTGATAACTTCGGCCGTAGTTGGACTACGAGAAATAACCGGCAACCTTTCTCCCAGGCAGATGGCTAGTTATCCGATCCTCATTTCTGTCGGTAGTGTTTTGTGGCAAGGCATTTTTGCGGCGTTAAGCTACCTTGTCACAGTGGTTCTCTTCATCGTGGTCTATCGTTTCCTGCCCAGGGCGGAAGTGAGTTTGCGTGACACGCTGCCGGGCGCATTTTTCGCTGGTCTGTTGTGGGAGTTGGCGAAATACATATTTGCCTGGAGCGTGAATTACTTTCATTACGATCAGATTTACGGCTCTGTCGGAGCTGTGGTTGCGGTTCTAACCTGGAGCTATGTCTCAAGTTTGATCCTTTTGTTTGGCGCCCAGCTTACCGCAGTGTTCCATCGGGAGCACCCTCTCTACCCTGCTCCTGCTCCTGTTCCTGGTTCCACTCCGAAGTGAGCCCGCTGGTAGTAACTTTGCCCTATGCATATCTCGGAATTTGATTACGAACTCCCCGAGGAGCTAATCGCGCAACAGCCTCTGCCGCAACGCGACGCTTCGCGGATGCTGGTAGTGGACCGGGAAAAGAAAACCTGGGTTGATACCGACTTTGCGTCTTTGCCTGACTATGTTCGCGAAAACGCCGTCCTGGTGATCAATAACACACGCGTCTTCCCAGCACGCTTAGTTGGTCAGCGCGATCCTTCTGGTGGTCGGGTGGAGGTTCTGTTAGTGCGTGAGCGCGGGCCGTCAGTCTGGGAAGCGCTGGTGAAGCCCGGGGCTAGATTGAGGCAAGGCGCACGCGTGAAGTTTGGTGATTCGCGATTGCGGGCCGATGTGCTTGATGCTCCCGGAAATGTCCTCCGCCAACTTCGCTTTGAGTACGAAGGTCCATGGGAAGCCGTTCTGGAAGAAGTAGGCGAAACTCCACTACCCCCTTATATCAGCCGCCCCACAGGCGTATCCATGGCAGATTGCGAGCGGTATCAAACGATCTTCGCGCGCCAAAAAGGCGCCATTGCCGCACCCACGGCTGGCCTGCACTTTACGCCACAAGTTTTTGACCGTTTGTTGACCCACGGCGCTCAAGTTACCGAGATCACCCTTCATGTGGGCTACGGAACATTCGAGCCAGTGCGCGTAAATGACGTCGCTCAGCATCGCGTGGCCCCTGAAGAGTTTGAGCTTTGCGACAAGGCTGCGAGGACAATAAACGATGCGCGGGCGGGCGGAGGACGCGTCATAGCCGTGGGAACGACCACCGCTCGGGCGCTAGAGTCTTCGGTCAATGCCAGGGGACAGCTTGAACCTGCGCGAACTAAAGCGGACCTGACTATTGTACCGGGTTTCAAGTTTCGTATTATTGATGCGCTGCTGACCAATTTCCATCTCCCCCGGTCATCATTGCTCCTTCTGGTGTGCGCATTCGCGGGTCGCGATTTCGTGCTCCAGGCCTATCGTCACGCTGCATATCGGGGCTATCGCTTTTATAGTTACGGCGACTGCATGTTACTGATCTAGTGATTCTGAAAACGGTGGTGTTAGACTAAGGGCAGCAAACGACATTTCCCTAAGATGGCTGTACTTAAAAAATTTCGTACTCGATGGTGGATCCAGCCGGCGCAGCCAGATAGCTATCCTTCGCCTCAGTCGGAGCCGACTCTGGTCCCAACTGTGGGAATTAGGTACGACGTGGGACCCCTCACCATTTCGCAACTCGACGAATGCTGGCACCTTGACCAACGTTGCTTTGTGGACGGCGAAGCCTACAGCCGCGAAACGTTCGAATATCTCTTGACGGCACCCGAATCCGTTTCCTACCGCGCCGTAACGTCCGGCGGCGTAATGGTCGGATTTGTGATCGGACTTGTTGAACCCGACCACACGGGACACGTAACTACAGTCGGGGTGGCACCCGAGCATCGGCGTCGCCACTTAGGAAAGCGGCTTATGCTGCAGGTTGAGGAAGGTTTCCGCCGGCGGAATGTGCGGCTTGTGAGACTCGAAGTGCGGTCGTTAAACACTGCCGCCCAGAAGGTTTACGAGAACCTGGGCTATGCCGTCACACAGCGACTGCCTAAGTACTACTCAAATGGCGGGGACGGTCTGTTGATGCTGAAGTCGGTCGACTGAGGCTAGCTAGCTTTACCCTTTACGCAGCTCTGTCAAAACTTGCCTGGCAACTGCCTTCAAGGTATCGAAAACACAGCCCCTGGAGAGGCCACACTTCGACAACCAGTGCGGTAAGATCCTAAGCCGACCGATCACGCAGATGTGGATGCTCGCTCGTTCGCCTTCCTGCGAGAGGGTGGCGAGATCTTTTTCGCCAATCAGCCGAGCCATGCCTCCCGTCGCGGCGACGTTACCGGGCCCGAGTGAAACCAGACTGGTTATGTCAAGACTCTTGGGTTCCGAGTTACCATCTTTCTCCCCCCCTTCGCCCTGTGAGGCTATCTCCTGCCCATCCCTATCGACGAGGAAGTCCACCTTGGCCGAGGAGTCCATCCCCAGTCGAGCCAGGACAGCCTTGATCTGATGGTACTGCTGTTCACTCAACACGATTGGAGGTCTGGCATTAATACAGCTTTCTTTGGGATACTACGAGCAAGCCGCGGGCCGGGTGCTGTTCTGCGTCGGGCTTTCTACCGCAAGGCATTGATGCCTAAGCTCTTTTCATGGGGCTCCTTCGAGCTAGACGGTGAAGGTGAATGACGCCGGAGTGCCTTGGGCAATCTAACATGGCCAACAATGACGTTTAAGTGTTTGTCTCTGTTGACCATACGAGAGTCGAACGGTTTGTCGCGTTGAGTTAATTGTGGCCGCAACTCCCCTTTTTACGTTGATTTACAAGGGAAACTATGTTAAGCTTCCGTCCGTCCTGCGGCCCTTCAAGCGCCACTTTGGCCTTTCAATTGGAACCTTCTGATGAGTAGCCACGTGACCAAAGGCATAAGACGATCGACATCGCGAACCCCAACGCGCCGGTCGTCACCAAAGTCTTCCGTCAAAGGGCGATCAATGCAGACAAAGTCTGTTGGGCCCAAGGCAAAAAGGGTAGCTGCCTCAAAACCAAGCCGTAAACTCTCCAAACCTGCAACATCTAGATCTGCAGCATCCAAAAGCCGAGCTAAGAAACCTTTAGCGAAGCGCACGCCAACTCCTTCGCAAAGGAAAACACCAAAAACTGCCAAGAGCATGACTGCGCGGTCGCCGCTAAAGTCCAAAGCGAGCGTAAATCGTCTGAAGAAAACAGTGGGCGCGGGAGTCAAAAAGACCCAGAAGCTCGCGGCCGTCCGTGCGCAACGACCCACCACTGTAACGGCACCACTCCGTCCCCAATCTACGGTTGACGAGGCTGCGGCGTTGATGGCTTTCGAACGCGCTCATCGAGAGTTTACACACGGCCGATTCGGCGAAGCACGCAACCAGTTTCGCGCGCTGCTGGACAAGTATTCGCAGGTTTCGGAGGTGGCAGCACGCGCCCGAACATATCTGGCCATTGCAGAGGCCCGTCTCCGTACTGAGAATATGCTTCCGCGCGATGCCGACTCTCTTTACGACCGCGGTGTCATTGAACTCAACCGCGGCGAGTATGTAGCCGCGCAAGAGATGTTTGAGCGGGCACTAAAGCGAGAACCCGAGGCAGCTCACATCCATTATGGGTTGGCGGCAACTCGGGCTCGTCTGGGCTCGGTGGATCTCGCGTTGCAGTCTCTTCAGCGGGCGCTGGATCTTCAGCCGAACCTCCGTGTTCGAGCACAGCACGATCAGGATCTGACCTCATTACGTAATGACCCAGACTTCGACAAGCTGGTCTTTCAACCGCGTCCTTAGTTTTCTCCCGCCTCAACTTCTTCGATAATTTTCACTGAGTGGTTTGAAAGCCTTCGTCTTTTAGGTATGATTCCAATTCATACGCGTACGCGTAGCTCAAGAGGGAGAACTGAGACTTGCATTTTTCACCCGACAAAAAGGGCGGTCTGAAAATCGTTGCTATAGGTGGAGGCACAGGGCTCTCAACCCTCCTGGCGGGTTTGAAGCAACGGGTAGACAAACATCACGACGACGGGGTTTGGATTGAGAACCTCGCGGCAATCGTCACCGTCTCTGACGACGGCGGAAGCTCCGGACGTTTGCGCGATGAGCTCCAGATGCTTCCCCCCGGCGACATTCGCAATTGCATGATCGCCCTCTCGGAAGATTCAACTCTGCTGTCTCGCTTGTTTCGCTATCGGTTTCGCGGCGACGGGGCCCTCGGCGGCCACAGTTTCGGCAATCTCTTTCTGGCGGCTCTAACGGAAATCACGGGAGACTTTGTCGAGGCCGTGAGGCTTTCCTCCGAGGTACTGGCCAGCAAGGGACACATCTATCCCGCGACAATTAATGACGTGCGCCTGGTGGCGGAACTGGAGGACGGCACTGTGGTTCGCGGCGAAACGCAGATTACGGCATCACGTTCCGGCATCAGGTCATTACGGCTGGAACCCGAACACTGTCTTCCCCTGCCAGAAGCGCTTGCGGCTATTCGAACAGCTGATGTCATTACGGTCGGTCCCGGCTCGCTTTACACCAGCATACTGCCAAACCTCCTTGTAGCGCGCGTAGGTCAGGCCATTGGAGATGCCCAGGCGACGAAGATCTTCATCTGCAACTTAATGACGCAACCCGGTGAAACGGACGGATACACTGCGCGCCAGCATCTCGAAATGGTTAAGAAGTATGCTCCCGAGATTCACTTTGATTTCGTTATCGTAAACAGCCGACCCGTTAGCGAAGAACAGCAACGGCGGTACGCGGCCGAAGGTGCAAACCAGATCGGATTGGAAAAGGACGCCATTGACAAGGTCGTAAATGGCGATACTGAGGTTGTTCGCGCTGAGCTTCTTGCTGAGGGTGAAAAGGCGCGACACGATTCCGAGAGCTTGGCTAGCGTGGTCATCGCTTGCCGGCAACCAGCTGTCTCACAACCGGCTGTTTCTGCATAACTGAGAAAGAATCTCGCTTGAGTCCCCAGGAACAACAGCGCCCCCTTGATGTGCTAATCCTTGCCGCCGGATTGGGAACTCGCATGAAGTCCCAAAAGGCGAAAGTGCTCCACGAGTTGGGCGGCCGCCCGCTGATCGCACATGTTACCCGCAAGGCACACGCGTTAGATCACCGGAAAATTTATGTAGTTGTTGGACATCAGGCGGCCGACGTCAAGGCGGCAGTTCGCCGGGAGTTCGGGAGTGATGCTAACGCAGCAGCGTTTGTCACACAAAAGCAGCAACGGGGTACGGGCGACGCGGTTATGTCAGCAGGCGAAGCGCTGAAAGATTCAAACTCGACCTTGCTTGTCTTATCGGGCGACGTCCCCCTGGTACGCGTTGAAACTCTGCAAAAGTTTGTTGACTATCATCGCGCCAGCGGTGCGGCCTGTTCGATTCTAAGCGTCAAGCTGGAGAACCCGACTGGCTATGGACGAATGGTGCGGGACGCGAGTGAGGGTTTCGCTCGAATCGTGGAGCAGAAAGATGCTACGCCGGAAGAGAGGCTCATTCGCGAGATCAATTCGGGCATTTATTGCTTCGAGACCGCCAAGCTTTTCAGTGCCCTAAGTGAGGTTAAGCCGGCCAACCAGCAAGGCGAATATTATTTGACAGACGTGCCTGCGATTCTTGCGACCGGAGGCGAAAAGATTGCCATATATCTTCATCAAGATGCGCGCGAGGTCTCCGGCATCAATACCTGCGCCGACCTTGCCGAGTTCGAGAACTTGCTACGACGCGGCACCATTCGCGGTCTGATGATGGAGGGCGTCACTTTCATCGATCCCTCTCACGCCTATGTCAGCGCCGAGGCGCAAATTGGTCACGACTGTGTGATTTATCCTGACGTGTTGATCGAAGGAGACACGGTGGTCGGGGACGGATGTGTGATCCGGTCCGGAAGCCGAATTACAAATTCAAAGATCGGCACCAACGTAGTTATCAAAGACCATTGCGTTATCGTGGATTCGGAGGTCGACTCAAACTGCACTGTCGGCCCGTTTGCCCACCTGCGCATGAATACGCGATTGGAAGAGGGTTCGGCGATTGGCAATTTTGTCGAAGTCAAAAAGTCACGAGTGGGACGGGGTTCAAAGTCGATGCATCTTACGTATCTAGGCGATGCGACTATTGGTGAGCAAACAAATATCGGCGCCGGCACGATCACTTGCAACTACGACGGTAAAAACAAGCACGAAACGATCATCGAGGACAATGTTAAGATTGGTTCGGATACGCTGTTGGTCGCTCCGGTCACTGTGGGCAGTGGTTCGATGACTGCTGCGGGTTCTGTCGTAACCAAGGATGTCCCCCCCGATTCTCTTGTCGCTGGAGTTCCTGCGGTTGTGAAGAAGAAACTTAAGAACCGTGACAAGTAACAGGTGATAGGTGACAAGTTAACAACCCACTTCCCGAAAGTAGAATCAAGACATGCGGCCTCACGAAGACTTGATGTATGGAACAACGCGGTGGACTTTGTTACTGAAATCTATTTCCAAGTTTTTCCCTGCTGAAGAGAATTAC
>JACDCK010000273.1 GCA_013817595.1 Pyrinomonadaceae bacterium
GTATGAAGCGGGGAAGGCAGAACTTCGCGTTCAACTCACGCTCTTCTACTGCCGCGAAGACAACACCGGCACCTGCCGGATTAAAACACTGGTCTGGCGTGCACCTATCTTAGTCGTGACCGATACTGCGGCTTCCAACGAGTTAAAATTTCAGGGAAGAGTCACTGCTGAATGAAGTCGTCTTGGACGCAGGAGTCAATGAGTGTGGCTGGCTTGATTCCGGTACCGTCCGGCGCGTAATATCGTGCCTCCCCTAAATTTGTTGCAGGAGTGAAAGCCTTGGCTGATCAATCAGGAGTAAAAGTTGTGCCTGACAAACCGTTTCTCACGGACATAAAGACTTTACGCGAACGCGCGCGCCAACACATCGAGAATGGCGCCGTAACGGAGGGCTATCGCGCCGATCGAGAGACTGTAGTCAAACTTTTGAACGAGGCCCTCGCCACGGAGATCGTTTGCGTGTTGCGATACAAACGGCACTATTTCATGGCCTCGGGGATTCATGCCGAGGGCGTGGCTGCGGAGTTTCTCCAGCACGCCAACGAGGAGCAGGGTCACGCGGATCTCATTGGGCAACGGATCGTGCAGTTGGGCGGTGAGCCAGACCTCAACCCGGAAGGGTTGTTGACCAGGAGTCATGCCGAATACGTCGAAGGCGAAAATCTCTTGGACATGATCAAGGAAGATCTGGTTGCTGAGCGTATCGCTATCGACAGCTATCGGGAAATGATCAATTACCTCGGCAATGACGATTCCACCACCAGAAGGATGTTGGAAGGCATTCTCGCAATGGAAGAGGAACATGCCGACGATCTGGTAAGTCTCCTGGCGGAAATAGGTGGCTAGCCGATCCTGCAGCGCGTAGCACTCTGTTGAGCCAATCTTCGTTTACAAGATACTTGAGCGTGATGCTTTTGATTGAAGCATCACGCTTGCTAGCGTTAGACCACTTGACGGAAAAAAAATCAGATAGGACTAACGAAGACAGGCCCAGCATGTGTCGCGGCTGTGGCGCGATTGTAGGCGCCGGCCAGACTAACTGTGCAGTCTGCGGCGCGTCTACCGCCAGTTCAAGTGCTCCGCCACGGCCGGTTGCAGACCGCGAGACGATACGTTTTGCGCGAGCTGTTTTAGATCGGCCTTACAAGTTCACCATCATTCTGCTGGTCGCAAACTTTTTCGTGTTCCTGCTTATGTGGCAGTCAAGCGGGATGACTTCCGCCGGCTTGTGGGAGTTTCCCGAGCCGGTGCTGATTGCTTATGGCGCGAAGCTCAACCGTCTCATTAACGAACAGCATCAATGGTGGCGTTTTGTTACGCCAATGTTCGTGCACGTCAATCTGCCTCACTTGCTGGTGAACATGTACAGTCTTTGGGTTGTTGGTCCATATGTAGAGAAACTCTACGGGACGGCAAAGTTTGTGGTGTTCTGGGTAGTCACCGGCGTGGCCGGGGTGGTCGCTAGTTATCTCACGGTGATTAGTCCAGAGACGCAGTTGGGTAGTCTGGGTCGTTTTCTTTTCAAGACAAACGACTTTCCCTCGGCGGGAGCGTCGGGCGCACTTTTTGGATTGGTCGGCGTTCTTTTTATTTTTGGGATCAAATTCCGTCATGAACTGCCGGAAGGGTTCAAACGGGCGTTTGGCACCGGCATGCTGCCGATCATCGTTATCAATCTTTTCATCGGATACCTGGGCCGCGGCCTGATTGATAATGCGGCTCATCTTGGTGGTCTGGTCGCGGGCACGGCTTTGGCCCTGGTGGTGGAATATCGGAGGCCCAGTGAGAGAACTGGTGTCGCTATCACCTGGCAGATCTTGCGAGTTGGTGTGCTGACGCTCGTAGCGGTCAGCTTCCTGCGAGTGGCCCAGCACTTCAGGGATCCGTTGCCGCTCTCGGAAGGAAATCAAACTATTCGGAGTTCAAGCGACACAGGCGCCGCCTTCGTGGTTTTTGCAAAGACAATGAATGACGCGCAGGAAACTCTTTATGAGGCGATTGAGGGAGGCTCGAGTGACGTTGATGATGCAATCAAGAATCTGGAATCTGTTCCGCATTTTGACCATGAGTCGGCTCAGCTAACGGAACGACTAAAAGCTCTTCTGGGCAAGGCGAAAGAACTCAAGAGCCCACTGGCCCCATCACCATCTCAGCCACCAGCGTCTGACCACCGCAAGCTGCAACAGGAGGAGAATGAGTTGCTACAGAAGTTCGTTTTGTGGTCGAAAGACTACAATCGGTGGCTGAAGACAACTGGGAAAACGTATAGTGGCTTGATCGATGTGACCACACCGCAGACTCCGAACAACTCGACGCAATAATTCGCGAATACACAGAGGAGATAAAGAGATGGAAATCAAGAGAGTAGGAGTGCTGGGCTGTGGATTGATGGGCTCAGGCATCGCTCAAGTTGCTGCAAGCGCAGGTTTCGAGACAGTTGTGCGCGAAGTATCTGATGATTTGATCAAGAAGGGGTTTGCGGGTATAGAGAAGTCGCTGGCGAAGTTCGCAGAAAAGGGAACGATCACCGACGAGCAGCAGCGAGAGATCCGCAGCCGTCTGTCTGGCACTACTTCTTTTGAGGATCTTTCAGACTGCGACATCATCGTCGAGGCGATCATTGAAAACCTTGAAGAGAAGCGTAAAACGTACAAGCAGCTTGACGGACTGTGTAAGCCCGAGACGATCTTCGCTTCCAACACCTCGTCAATTTCGATTACCGAGATGATGTCGACGACTTCCCCAGCGCGGCAACTGCGCTTTATCGGACTGCATTTCTTCAATCCCGTTCCACTGATGAAGCTGGTTGAAGTAGTGCGGACGATTCTGACTGATGAAACGATCTACGAGCAGGGCGTTGAATTTGCCAGGCGTTTGGGGAAAGTGCCGGTGCGGGCCGGAGACAAATCCGGATTCATCGTGAATCGTTTGTTGGTGCCTTACCTGCTCGATGCTATCCGCGCTTTGGAAGAGGGTGTAGGCTCGATTCAAGACATTGATACGTCGATGAAGCTGGGGCTGGGTTATCCGATGGGACCGTTTACCCTCGGCGACTTTGTGGGATTGGATACGACCTACTACATAGCCGAAATCATGTTCAATGAGTTTCGCGAAAAGCGGTTCGCGCCGCCGCCACTACTGAAGCGGATGGTGATGGCCCGTTTATACGGGCGGAAGTCTGGGCGAGGGTTCTACGACTACACCAAGGATCCGAAGAATCCCACGCCAATGAGACTGGTCTGATTTGGTGTGCGCCGACAGAGCGAAGCGACGACGGCGCTTGAGATTGAGCACGCAGAGCAGGCTTATCAGTATGGGCTTGTCAATCGAGTTACGGATCCCGCTGATGTGTTAACGGCAGCAGAATAGTTGGCGAAGGACATTTCCAAGCTCTCGCTCCACTCGCGGTTCGTGCCTGCCTGAAAGCCGTAACGCGCGGATTGGACCTCCCGTTAC
>JACDCK010000073.1 GCA_013817595.1 Pyrinomonadaceae bacterium
GCCCTATGGTCGTGTAACAATCAAGAGTGACCTCTCGAAATACCGGCCTTAGAATAAACATGCAACTTAGTCTCAGGAATAGAAGAAACCACCTCACGATAGGAATTACCAATGAGCTTTGAACAAATGCAGTCCACCATGCAGTTCATCGTTGAGCAGCAAGCGCAGCACGCTGTTCTGATGCACAAGTATGAAGAACGAGTGGGACGGTTAGAGGACGCCTTTGTCACGCTTACCAAGCTGGCACGCAACGTAGACGAACGAATGGATTCGGGTGACGAACGATTGGATTCGCTTGACGAGCATCTGAAAACACAGATTGAAAGCCTTCACGCTTATCTACAGGCCCAGAGCGAAGACTTTTACGATCGTCTCGCCGCGAATAAGGCGGACTTTTACGATCGTCTCGCCGCAAATAAGGCGGACTTTTACGATCGTCTCGCCGCAAATAAGGCGGACTTCGACGCTCGCCTCGCCACCTCACGAGAAGAGTTTGACCGGCATCTCAACGAATCCACAGAGAGGGGTAGGGCTATCGATCAGAGACTGAGCAAGCTGTCAGATCTCTTGGAGCGAGACGTGCGACGACGGAACGAAGAACTATGACGGGGGGAACTAAGAATGAAAACCAAACTTCTAATCCTGGCTTTAGTTTTCCTGATCACTTCAGTCTCAACTGTGAGCGTTGACGCTCAAAAACTCGCCCCAGGTGGACGGCGCACAGTGGCCGTCACGTTTGACGATCTCCCGGTTATATCCTTACGTCGCGACTTGGCAACCCAGGCGACCATCACTCGCAAACTGCTCCATTCCATTAAATCGCATCGGGTTCCCGCGATCGGATTCGTAAACGAAAATAAGCTCCTTACGAATGGCCAGCGGGATGAAAGGCGGGTGGCTCTTTTACGGAGGTGGCTCGATGCAAATCTGGAACTCGGCAATCACACCTTTTCTCATCCCGATCTTCATCGCACCTCGCTCGATACCCTTCAAAGAGGATGTGATTCGCGGTGAGGAAGTTTCCAGCAGGTTGCTTACAGCTAAGGGTTTGAGGTTGCGCTATTTTCGTCTTCCGTTTCTTCATGCCGGGAGCAACATCGAGACCAAGCGCAAATTTGAAGAATTTCTGGCGGAACGCGGTTATCGGATTGCGCCGGTAACCATCGATAACTCCGAATGGATCTTTGCCAGAGCTTATGAAAAGGCCCTGGTGCGTGGTGATAAGCAAATGGCGGAGCGCGTGGCTGAAGCTTACATTCCTTACATGGAGAAAAAGTTTGCTTACTTCGAGCAGCAGTCGATGGCCCTATTTGGTTATGAAATGAAGCAGGTTCTGCTACTCCACGCCAACGCGCTGAACGCCGACTACTTCGACAAGCTGGCTCGGATGATCAAGAAGCGCGGGTATGAATTCATTTCCCTCGATGAGGCGCTTACAGATAAGGCTTACACCTCTCCCGACGCGTATGCTGGGCCTGGCGGCATCACCTGGATTCATCGCTGGGCAATAACTGCCGGGAAGGACGATGACTTTTTCCGAGGCGAACCTCGTACGCCCGCTTTTGTAATGAAGGAGGCTGGTATAACCGCCGAGTAGTTACTCTTGCAGTTTAGAGTTCAAACTTTAGTTTGTTTACGAATCTGCAACCTAAAGGTAGATGAACTCTAAACCTCAAAGTGAAGCAGTAGCTTTTTGGTCCCTGACTGGCTGAGTCCTCACCACCAGAGGTAATATGTTCTCACATCAAACTAAGGGCTGAGCTATGAGCGCTAAAACAGAAGCCACAATTGACGACCTCTACCGCGTCCCTGAAAACGGGAAAGCGGAACTCGTCAACGGAGAGTTGGTACTTATGTCCCCCACCGGAGGAGTACCGGGCCGCGCTGCCGGCAGAATTTACCGAAGTCTGGATGACTATGAACGCTTAGTGGGAGGCGGCTACGCTTTCCCTGATAACGTTGGCTTCATCGTCAAGCTTCCCAATCGTCGTTCATTCAGTCCCGATGCCGCTTTCTACAAAGGCGAACTGAGAGGCGGATTGTTTCTGGAAGGCGCGCCGGCCTTCGCCGTCGAAGTGCGCAGCACCGACGACTACGGTCCCAAAGCCGAAGCACACATGGCCCAAAAACGCGTTGACAATTTCGCCGCCGGAACGCTAGTCGTCTGGGATGTTGATGTGCTGCGAGAGAAACTTGTGCGGGTGTATCGCGCGGGCGATACTGAGAATCCAACGGTCTACCGTAGCGGTGAGACAGCCGAAGCAGAGCCGGCAGTACCGGGTTGGACGATGGCCCTCGATGAGATCTTCAATTGACTAAAGTGACAGATAAGGCTTCAAAGCATGAAACACTGTTTACCTCAGATACGAAGCAGTGCTACATAGTTGGCCACGCATGTTAGACTGAAGCCATGGAAACCATCCAACTGACGATCGACGAATCGCTATCGGCTGAAATGAATCGGGTCACTGACGCCTTGCGGATGACTCCTTCCGATTTCATGAGAGTTGCTTTGGAAAGGGCGCTCGCACAACGTGAAATAATTGCCCTGGAAAGACGAGACGCCCAAGGCTATTTGAAGCAACCACAGCACCCGGAAGAAATCGAGGAATGGCAAAGTGAACAAGAGTGGGGAGAGCCATGAAACAAGGCGACGTTTATTGGCACACGTTCCGTGCTCCCGACAAGCGTCGTCCCGTATTGATCCTAACTCGAAATTCCGCCATCACGTTTCTCACCGGCATAACGGTAGCTCCAATTACGACAACGATTCGAGGCGTCCCCTCTGAAGTAGTTCTTACTCCAGGACAGGACGGCATGTTTGAAGAATGTGCCGTGAATGCATATAACATTCAAACGATCGCGAGAGAAGGGTCGCTGCTTTTATTGCTTGCGCGAGATCAATGCTCAAACGTGCGTTCTAGATCATGTCAAGCCGCAGGTTGTCGGAATTGACAACTCTTACACAAACATCGTCGCCTGTTGCCATGAGTGCAATTCTGGTAAGCAGGGCAGAGGCGGGGAGGGCTTCGTTCGCGCCCTGTACCGAAGAGGATTATTGGTGACTGCGGAGTTCGACAAACGACTCGGCAAACTTGGAACTTCTTCGCAATGGCAAACTAGTTCCCCAGTTCTGAACTTATTGAGTGGGTTCTCGCAATGACCCTTGAAAAGTCAAAGCACCGCGTTAGCGCCGCCCGCGAAGAGACTGAAGCTCGCGGGGAGACATTTTATCCTGGCGCGAGTCGGATTCATCTCGCGGCCTATCCACCGAAGGAGCGTTGGGATGATTGGGTTGAACTGGATCCCCAGGCGTGGCCGCAACGCAAAGAGCGTCACTACACCCTAGTACCTACCACCTGCTTCAACTGTGAATCAGCCTGCGGCCTGCTCGCCTACATCGACAAAGCCACCGGCGAGGTACAGAAGTTCGAAGGCAATCCCGAGCATCCGGGCTCACGTGGCAGGAATTGCGCCAAGGGTCCGGCGACGCTGAATCAGATCACCGATCCCGATCGAATTCTTTATCCGCTAAAACGCGTGGGCAAACGCGGTGAGGGCAAATGGGCACAAACGAGTTGGGACGAAGTACTTGATGAATTAGCCGGGCGCATTCGCAATGCAATCGTCGAAGATCGTCGTCAGGAGATCATGTATCACGTCGGGCGTCCGGGCGAAGACGGTTTCACCGAACGCATACTTGCCGCCTGGGGCATCGATGGGCACAACTCGCATACAAACATCTGCTCATCAAGCAGCCGCGAAGGTTATCAACTCTGGATGGGTCTCGATCGTCCCAGTCCTGATCACGCAAACGCCAAAGTCATTTTTCTAATCAGCGCACACCTCGAGTCGGGGCACTATTTCAATCCCCACGCGCAACGAGTAATCGAAGGCAAAACAAACGGCGCCAAGTTGATCGTTTTCGACACGCGGCTTTCAAATACAGCTACCCATGCCGACCACTGGGTCTCGCCGATTCCCGGTTCGGAAGCGGCAATCCTGCTGGCGATCGCAAACTACCTGATTCAGAACAATCTCTACAATCGCGAATTCGTACGGCGCTGGTGGAACTGGGAAGAGTATCTCTCGATGGAGCACAGGGAAGTCGACCCGACCTTCGAAAACTTCGAGCAGCTCTTGAAAGAGCTCTATCAGTCATACAGCTTCGAGTTTGCCGGCAAGGAGTCGGGTGTGGACCCGAGCATGCTGGAGGAAGTTGCGAAGTGTGTCTCTACCGCCGGCACCCGACTGAGCACGCATAACTGGCGCAGCGCCTCATCCGGCAACAGCGGCGGATGGCAAGTGGCCCGATGCCTTTTCATGCTCAACGCCCTAATGGGCGCCATTGCAACCGAAGGCAGCGTGTTTCCCAACGCCTGGAACAAGTTCGTGCCCAAGCCAATCTATACTCCGCCCCATCCGAAGATGTGGAATGAGACCACCTGGCCCCGAGAGTATCCCCTCTCGATGAACGAGCTCTCCTTCCTGCTGCCGCATCTCTTAAAAGACGGACGCGCCAAGCTGGATGTTTACTTCACCCGTGTCTACAACCCGGTTTGGACCAACCCCGACGGCTTCTCCTGGATCGAAGCGCTCACCAATGAAGACTTGGTTGGCTGCCATGTCGCTCTGACACCAGTGTGGAACGAGACGTCGTACTTCGCCGACTACATTCTGCCGATGGGTCTCGGCTCTGAGCGTCACGACATTCACTCCTACGAAACTCACGACTCTCAATGGCTCGGTTTTCGCCAACCCGTGATGAAAGCCGCACGCGAGCGTTTGGGAGAAGAAATCGGGGACACCCGTGAAGTGAATCCCGGTGAGGTTTGGGAAGAGAATGAATTCTGGCTCGAGCTTAGCTGGAGAATCGATTCGGATGGGCAATTAGGAATTCGCCAGTATGTTGAGTCGAAGAAAAATCCAGGTGAGCGGCTGAGTGTTGACGAATACTACGAGTGGATTTTTGAGAATTCCGTTCCCGGACTGCCGGAAAAAGCCGCGGCGGAGGGCTTGAAGCCGCTGGAATACATGCGCCGTTACGGCGCGTTCGAAATTGCCACCAAAGTCGGCGCGCTCTATGAAGAAACGATCCCACCGGAAGAAATCGAAGATGGGCGTCAGGATCAGTTTGGACGTGTCTATACGGCGACTCCTAAACCTGCTTCGCCAAACATTGTGCCTCTGCCAACCATCGATCCCGATCCGGAAGGCCGGAGGTTTGTCGGGGTGAATATTGATGGGACACTCAAACGTGGGTTTCCCACGCCCAGTGGCCGGCTCGAGTTCTTTTCGCGCACTCTCGCTGACTGGGGTTGGCAGGAAGTTGCGATTCCCACTTACATTCGCAGCCACGTGCACCCTGAAAACATGGCCGCGGATCAGAGTGTTCTCATTTCCACGTTCCGGCTTGCCATGCAGATCCACACGCGCAGTTCGAATGCGAAGTGGTTGAACGAGATTGCGCATACGAATCCACTATGGATTCATCCTTCTTTTGCGAAGCGCATCGGAGTTGGCACGGGCGACCTCGTTCGCGTTGAGACGGAGATTGGTTACTTTGTCGTGCACGCGTGGGTGACTGAAGGGATCCGTCCCGAGGTGGTCGCCTGTAGTCATCACATGGGCCGCTGGAAAACTCATGAGCAGGGAGCCCGGCAGATGATGGCCACCGTCAAACTAGATCATCAAAACACTGAATGGGGTTTACAACGCGAGAAAGGTGTCGAGGCTTACCAGTCGGGCGACCCCGACACGCTGCGCATCTGGTGGAGCGATGTGGGCGTGCATCAGAATCTCACGTTTCCTGTTCATCCCGATCCCGTATCAGGGATGCACTGCTGGCACCAGGCGGTGCGCGTGAAGAAGGCTGAAGCGGAAGACAAGTACAGCGATATCTCCGTGGATACAAACAAGTCGCGGGCGGTTTATCAGAAATGGCTTGCCATGACGCGACCGGCTGATACGCACTCGCCGGACGGCACGCGCCGGCCTTACTGGATGCTGCGCCCCTTGAAGCCGGCGCGGGAGTTTTACCGCCTGGCGGGTGAAAACGAGACCGGGAGTATCGAGTTATAGAAACTTCTGACTACTTCTGATATTCGTGTGGTTTCGTGGATCGCTTGTTTCCGCCAAGCCACTCTCGATTTAGGACACCACCGGCTGGCTTGTTTTCCTTGCGTAGAAGACCTCAAATTCGGTAAAACTTTCAAGGAGATCTAAAGGTTGTATACACCCAATCACTGAGTACTTTGAACCTAGAGCTTTGACCTTTGTCCGTGTTGCGCCGCTTGTTCGGAATCCATAGGGTGAAGTTCAAAGTACAAAGTTCAAAGGACGTAGTACCTATGTATTTCAAGCAATTCTATCTCGGCTGTCTGGCGCATGCTTCGTACCTAATCGGTTCGGACGGTGAGGCTGCCGTTGTCGATCCGCAGCGCGACGTGGACCAGTACATCAAAGAAGCCGATGCGAACGGATTGAAGATCAAGTACGTAATCGAAACCCACCTTCACGCGGATTTCGTGAGCGGCCATCGAGAGCTTGCTGCTCGCACCGGCGCTGAGATTGTCTTCAGCGAGAAAGCGGGCGCGACGTTCCCGCATCGCGCCGTCAGAGAAGGCGACGAAATCACAATAGGCAAGCTAGTGCTTCGAATAATCGAAACTCCCGGCCATACACCGGAAAGCGTTTCAGTGCTCGTCATCGACACGGAAGTTTCGCCTCAGCCGCGAAAAGTATTTACCGGCGACACGCTCTTCATCGGCGACGTTGGTCGTCCTGATCTCGCGGGCGGAAGAGGCTATACACCTCAGATGATGGCCGGGATGATGTACGACAGCCTGCACCAGAAATTGTTGCAGCTCTCAGATGACGTCGAGGTTTATCCCGCACACGGCGCTGGATCCATGTGCGGACGCAACATCTCGAAGCAAACTTCTTCGACCATCGGCGAGCAAAAGATACTCAACTACGCGCTCAAGCCGATGTCGAAAGATGAGTTCATCCGCATGATGACATCCGAACTGCCCGCAGCTCCGGCATACTTTTCGAGAGACGCGGAGATTAATCGGCAGGGTGCGGCCCCACTAGCTGCGCTGCCAAAGCCTGCGGCTCTTTCCCCGTTGGAAGTCGCCGAATTGATCTCCCAGGGTTACGTGGTTCTTGATGTTCGCTCCGCAGCGGAGTTTGGCGCCGCTCATGTTCCGGGTTCAATTAATATTGGTCTGGGTGGGCAGTTTGCGATTTGGGCGGCCTCTCTAATCTCCTTACAAAGTCCCATCGTCATCATCGCTGACTCGGAAACCAAGGTTGACGAGGCTCAGATGCGGCTGGCGCGCGTGGGGATTGAGAGCGCACACAGCTACTTAAGAGGCGGCATGGATGCCTGGCGCGAGGCTGGTCTGGAAATGGCGGTAGTGCCCCAAATCACCGTCGATCAATTGAATGATTTGATTGCGAGCCAAACCGATTTCCAGGTGCTCGACGTGCGTCGTCCTCCTGAGTACACCAGCGGTCATGTGCCAGGGGCCATCGCTGAACCACTCTCCAATCTGAAAGAGCGGGTGCCGATCTTAGAGCTCGAACCGTCAAAACTCACCGCCGTGATCTGCGCCGGCGGTTACCGCTCCAGCGCGGCGACCAGCATCCTGCAGCAACATGGCTTCGCCAATCTCTTAAACGTAACCGGCGGCACCAGCGCCTGGATCGACGCTGGATACCCTGTTGAAACGGCGTGAGCGAACCACGCTAGTTGCTAACCACAGACACTGTTTGACGCCTCTCCCTACCTCCGCTTAGCATCCTGATTGTTCTTCCTGAAGATTAGCCGTCGGCAACAGAGGTCAACCATCGATCCCTTCACATTCAAGTTATTAATCGGCATTGCCATCATCGTGATTGCGACAATTCACGGCTATGGCGCCGCGTGGCTGGCTATATGGATGCTCTTTCATCCTTATCAGCCAGTTAAGATCCTGGGTATTACGGTCTGGCCGCAAGGAATGATCCCGCGGCACCGCGAGCGGCTGGCCCAGTCTATCGGCAACGCCGTCGGAAACGAGCTTGTTTCGCAGGAGACGGTTTTCAATGCCCTGTTCGAGACAGATTTTTTCCAGCGCAAGGTTGAGGATTTCGTTAACGCCTATACTGCGGATCTGCTGGCCACTGTTTACCCATCATTCATCGACGCGCTGCCGGCCGGCGCCCGCACACCTGTACTCGACACGATTTCCACCTTGCAGTACCGCCTGGCTGAATATATTGCTGCGATGCTCAAGAGCGAGGAGACAGCCGCGGCGATTGCGCGGTTTGTGGATCGACAAATCGTCCAGCTATTGGCGCGCCCAATTGCCGCCACTTTAAGCGATGATGCACTCGAGCAGATCCCGCGCTTCGTAGAAGAACGCTTTCAAAATTTGGTTAGCGAGGAAGGGTTCAAACGAAAAGTGCGGGAGTTCATCTCGGGACGTCTGGATGATCTCGCCCGGAGCAATGCCACGCTCACCGATACCTTCACTCCCGAAACCGTTGCTTTCATCAAAGAGCGCCTGGACCAGCAAGTCCCGCCCATCGTCCATCATCTTGCCGATATTGCCACCAGCCAGAACACTCGACAACAGATGGGCGCGCTGATCAAACGCGAGGTCGATGACTATTACCAGCAGCTCTCACTAATCAAGAAGATTTTCATTTCGCGCGAGCGTATTCACCGCGAAGTAGATGAGTTGATCAACAAGACGCTACCCAAACGCGTGGAAGAATATCTGCGCGGTCCGGCGTTTGCGCAAGAAGCCGAAGCGTTTCTGAACTCGACTATCGACGGTCTACTCGCGCGTCCGCTAAATGTAATTATCGGCCAGATTGAGCCGGAGAAGTTTGAGTTGATGAAGATACAAGTGGCGGATCGAATTCTCGAGCTGGCCCAGAGTCCGGAACTGACGCGATCGGTCTCTGCCTATGTTAAAGATGCGCTCGCAAGTTTGCGTTCGCAAACGCTGGACTCGGCGCTCAAGCGCATCAACCCGGATTCCGCAACGCGTCTCAAGAACTTTCTTACCACCAGCCTGCTCGATATCCTGTCGCACGAAGATACCGCACGAACCATTAACGCCATCATGACCGCGCAGATCGAGCGGTTGCTGATAGCGCCGATTGGCAGGCTGGGAGATCACCTTTCGGAGCACTCGGTAAAGCGCGCGAGTGCGGCTCTCGTTGAGCGAATCACCGCCGCCGCGCGCGAGCGACTGCCCACGGCCATTGCAGAATTTGATGTCGGCGGCCTCGTGCGCAAGAAGGTTTCCGAGTACCCTAATGAAAAGCTTGAATCGCTGGTGCTGTCGGTGGCAGCCCAGCACCTTAAGACGATTGAGCTCTTTGGCGCCATAATCGGTTTCTTCATTGGGGTTGGCCAGGTGATCTATTTTTGGCTTACGTATGTGCCCGGACGCTAAAGCCCCGAAATCCAAAGCGAGTTGGTGGGAACCTAATCTTACCCTCAGCCGTTCTACACTGGTGAACGATAACGCGCCTACCGCCGCGCGCCAGTCTTTTTCACATAAAGGATCACTTATGTACTGCTCAGGTTGTGCTAGCCCAATCGCGCCGGGACTGAGTTTCTGTAATCGCTGCGGCACCAGCCTGAAAGAACGCAGCGAGTCCAGACAGACCGGAGCTATTAGTGCGATAGTGACAGCGATGGTGCTGGTGGCAATGGCCGCCATGGGGCTCCTCCTCGGCGGACCAATTGCGTTGAAGAGAGAAGGCGGGTTTGGCGAAGAACTGATCGTTCTTTTTATGTTCCTGACTTTTTTTATTTGCGCCTTCTCAGAAATTTTCCTTTACCGGCAGTTGGGCCAAATCACGAATGCAAAACGCCAGCCTATGGAGCTGCCCACTCCAGCCGTAATGCCGGCCGAGTTTCGCGTCCCTCAACCCCTATCGTTAGCTGAGCCGTCGGCCAGCGTTACCGAGAACACAACCCGCACGCTTGAATACTCGCGCGAAGAACGCCGGCGGTAGGTGACTCACTTCGAGTTCGCCGCGATCCAATAGGAGACACAGATGAAGAAAGTATTACTCATCACAATTCTTTGCTCGCTGGCCACCGGTTGTCATTATGCCGCCAAAATGCACGGCGTCACGGGTTCTGTGTACGCAGAGTCGAAAAGCGAGAGTTGAGCTCCTTTACGTCCATTTCGACCGAGGGAGCTTTCGAGATCGACGTGGTTTGCCAGCAAGCCCAAACTCTGGAAATTGAAGGCGACGACAATCTTCTGCCGATGGTCAGCACCGAAGTTTCAAACGGAGTGCTGCGCATCAATAATGTTGGTAGCTACTCTACTCGCACACCGATGAAGATAAAGATCTCGGTGCCAAACATCGAGGGCATCTCGGCAAATGGCGCCGGCACAATCGACGTCTCACGTCTCAAGAATGACAAGTTTGATATTGATTCCAATGGTGCGCCGACAATCCGGGTGTCCGGCGAGACCAAAGAGTTGGAAATCGATGCTAACGGCGCCGGAAAGGTCGATGCTCATAAACTGCGCGCGTCCAGAGCTGAGGTAGATTCGAAGGGCGTGGCGAAGGTTGAAGTTTTTGCCAGCGACGTGCTGAACGTTACGATCTCTGGTCCTTCTCAGGTCATTTATGACGGCGACCCTGAGGTTAATCAAACTGTAAATGGACCAGGCTCGGTGAAACAGAGGGATCCTGGAGGCGCCTGATTAATGTGCCCGAAGCTTCAGCTCTGTCAGAACCGCGACCGGGTTGTATGCTCCCAGTTGAGACCGGGTCGCTATCGCTCCCCGTTCTGACAAGCACCACGCCAAAAACAGTCTTCTCTATTTGCCGGCTCTCGAGCACTCTCGAAGATAACTCAGGCGACACCACGTATACCTGCAACTTCTCACGCCGCTCAAATATTGTTCTTAACGTTCTTATTAGGCGCACCCCTAGTTCGATATGTTCCAATCTTGCGCATTAAAAATTTTCTGTTGACATTCCACGCGTTACATATAAACATTTGCCATTATCGAAAGGAGCTTCTTCCCCTATGACCTATGTGGTAGTGGAGTTATGTGTTGACTGCAAGTACACGGATTGCGCTGCGGTGT
>JACDCK010000274.1 GCA_013817595.1 Pyrinomonadaceae bacterium
CTCGTTAATGAACCGCCGCCTTTTGCATCGGACAACTTCGCGGCTCGCTCGAGCAGCCGCGAGTGGAGATAAAAAACATCTCCGGGGTAAGCTTCACGCCCAGGTGGACGGCGAAGCAGCAGCGAAATCTCACGATAGGCGGCTGCCTGTTTGGAAAGATCATCATAAATTGTCAAAGCATGTCTGCCGTTGTCGCGGAAAAACTCGCCCATAGCCGCTCCCGAGTAGGGGGCGAGAAATTGCATAGCGGCCGGGTCTGAGGCGGTGGCCTTAACCACGATCGTGTACTCCATGGCCCCAAAGTCCTGCAGCGTTTTGACTACCTGGGCCACCGTCGAAGCTTTTTGTCCGATGGCCACATAAATGCAAATTACATCTTTGCCCTTCTGATTGATGATGGTATCAACCGCCACTGCAGTCTTGCCGGTTTGACGGTCTCCAATGATCAGCTCGCGCTGTCCGCGACCGATTGGCACCATTGCGTCAATGGCCTTCAGCCCAGTCTGTAGCGGCTCTTTTACCGGCTGGCGATCCACGACGCCGGGAGCGATACGTTCAATGGGATTGTACGTGTCCGTGATCAAAGGTCCACCGTCGTCGATGGGATTACCGAGCGCGTCTACCACGCGACCAATCAGAGAATCGCCGACCGGAACCTGCATGATGCGCCCGGTCCGCTTCACCACGTCGCCTTCCTTTATCGTCTGAAAGTCACCAAACAATACCGCTCCTACCTTGTCCTCTTCAAGATTCAAGGCCAGCCCGCGAACATCATGGGGAAACTCCAGCAGCTCCCCGGCCATCACCTTTTCAAGCCCGTGGATCTCGGCAATTCCGTCGCCCACCTTGATGACCGTGCCTACCTCCATCACGGTTACGCCGACTTCGAAATTCTCAATCTGCTTGCGAATTATTTCATTGATTTCGTCTGCTCTAATCGGTTCCATTGTGTTTCCTCAAACTTCGTTCGTTGGTCAGCGCTCGAAATGACTGAAGGCCCTCGTTGGGGCTGCTGATGGCTATTTGCCCGCCAGTTTTAGTTCCAACTGCCGAAGCTGATCGCGGATTGACCCGTCATACACGGTCGAGCCGACTCGCGTAACCATGCCTCCAATAAGCGTCTCATCGGTCGCGAAACTCAACCGCACATCTTTTCCAGTTATCGTCGCCAGGCGCCCGTTGAGAGATTTTTTGATCTCTTCAGATACCGGCCGCGCAGTAGTCACGTGGGCAGCAACCACACCGGACCGTTCGTCCAGTACTTGCGCAAGTCGCTTATTAATTTCACCGAGTTCGGTGAGCCGGTGGTTTTTTAGGAGTATTCTAAGAAAATTCGCGGTAGGCTTTAGAACCTTCGTTCGTTTGATCAACTCCTCGAGCAGCGCGCGTTTCTGATCGTAGGCAACAGTCGGGTTGCTGAAAACCTGCTGGAGTAGTTCGCTCGATTGGATCATTGATTCCCAAGCAATCAATTCATCCTGGACCTCACGTGGAGGTCCCCCTGCCAGTAGAACATCCGCCAGTGCGGCCGCGTAACGGCGCGCAACAGTCTGCGAACTCAATGGCCGCTCCTCCCCAGTTGCTCGACGTTTAGACCAATGATTCGCTGATCGTCTTCGGTGCGAAGATCCCGCCTTATCGACTCCTCAGCCAGACTTACGCTTTGCTGTGCGGCAAATTCGCGTAGTTTCTGAACAGCTGCTTTAGCGGCGCTCTCGATCTCTTTTTGAGCCTGTTGTTTCAGTTTTGTCATTTCCGCCTCTGTAGCAACCTTGATCCGTTCGCGCTCTGCTTCCGCTTCCAATTTCGCTTGTTCGCGGATCGACGAGACTTCACTATCCATTCGCTGAATCTTTGCATCTACCTCGGCAAGCTTCGCCAACGCCTGCTCCTTCTCCTCGCAAGCTCTCTGAAGTTCGCGCTTGATTCCCTCTCCTCGTGCTCTTAACGCCTCGCTAACCGGTCGTCCAAATCGCCGGTGTAGATACATCGCTCCGGCAATAAACAGGGCCAAATTGACGAATTTCCAAAGCTCCAAGCCCGGGTAGTTCCACCAGACGCTGCCGGCTTCTAGACTCAATGTGGCAAACGCGAAAGGGTACATAACACTAATTCACCGTCTAAAACTATTTAACCTCACTCGCCTTCGCGGGCAATTGGTTTTCCCAGAATCTGAGAGCTAATTCTCAACGCTATTTTTCTCGCTTCTTTCGAGAGCGTCGTACGAGCAACCTCGGCTTGCGATCTTATCTGTTGCTCCTCGGTCGATGTTTGCTGGCTGAGCAACTCTCTGGCGGAAGCAATCTGCCGCTCCCTTTCACGAACTGCCTCAGCTCGTTGACGCTCCAGGAGCTGGTACCCCTCAGCCCTTGCACCTCGCAACGTCTGTTCGTATTGCCGGAGACTTTGGTCAATGCTCACCAGCGTTTGCTCAGCCTCGCTGAGGAGTCCCCTGGTGCGTCGATCACGTTCTTCCAGGATGCGATTAATAGGTCTCAAGAGCGTCCGCTTCAGAACCACAACCATGATGATAATGATGGCCCCATGCAAAATGAGTGTGCCGTCCGGGACCAATTGAATGAAATCGCCGGCTAAGCCTAGGATAATGAAGCTCATAAACTCACAAACTTGTCGACACGGCTGGGCGCGAAACACCTTTATTTCAAAAGTTTGCGAGTCTAGCACCCAGCCTAAAAGCCGGTCAAGTCAACAACTCGCACAGCGAAACATGCGTTAGCACCACGTCACAAATTAGACTCGCCCACTGTACACTGTACACTGTACAGCCCGGCAGAGGTTGGCCAGCAATGCCGTTGTACACTGTACAGCCGGTAGCTACTACCCGCTCGCCGGGCGAGCCGCCGGCAATAGCAAACGGAACAGGCGTTCGAGGTCGGCAGGGTTGTAGAATTCGATTTCTATGCGTCCGCTCTGTCCATTTTGATTCTGCGTAATACGCACCTGCGTCCCTAAATGACGACGCAGTTTGGTCTCAGCTGCTCGTACATTGGGGTCTTTGTCTTTAGGCTTTGCCCGCGGCTTTGATCCTGCCCCATCTAAGTCCCGCACCAGTCGTTCTGTTTCTCGAACGGACAAGCCTCGATCGATAATTCTTCTCGCAAGGCGGCGCTGCGTGTCGCTATCACTTGTTCCCAGAAGTGTCCGGGCATGGCCTGTTGATAGCTTGCCCTCTTCGATCAGGCGCTGAATATCTTGGGGCAAACGTAAGAGACGAAGGTAGTTAGTTATGTACGATCGATCCCGGCCAACGCGCTCGGCGAGAGTCTCCTGTGTCATACCAATGGAATCAATCAGTTTTTTGTAGGCTTGCGCCTCTTCGATGGGGTTTAGATCCTCGCGTTGGATATTCTCGATCAATGCCAGTTCCAAGACCTTTTCGTCCGGCACATTTCGCACTACCACCGGAACATGGGTCAACCC
>JACDCK010000275.1 GCA_013817595.1 Pyrinomonadaceae bacterium
GATGAGTGATTGCCGATTTCCAATTTCCAAATTCCAATTGCCGATTTCAGTTAGGAGCGGCGTCCGCGCCCTGTCAGTGGTCCGCACTCGGTGGTCAGTAGTTTATTTGGTCGTGCGTGGGGAACAGACAAATCGGAAATCGGCAATAGCTTATGCGCCTTTTTCACGGAACCGACAACGCTGAAATCCAACGCCCGACCGTGCTAACGCTTGGTGTTTTTGATGGGCTGCACCTGGGCCATCAACTGATCATGCGCACGGTTGTGGAGAGAGCTAGTGCCCTCGGCGTTGTCCCTACTGCCATCACTTTTGATCCGCATCCGCGCGCGGTCCTGCATCCCCAGACGTCGCCTCCGCTGCTGCAAACTTTGGATCAGAAAGTAGAAGGTTTTGGCGTCCTCGGAATCGAACAGACTATCGTCGTACATTTCACTGAAGAGTTTTCGAAAATTCCGGCGGAAGACTTTCTGCAAGACGTTGTGATGAACCGTCTGCATGCCAAAGAAGTTTATTTGGGACGAGGCTTTGGGTTCGGTCACAACCGCGAAGGCAACATTGAGCTCCTGCGCCAGGTTAGCAAAGAGTTGGGGTTCGTCGCCGGGGAAGTGCCGGAAGTTGGTTTGCGAAACCAGCGCGTGAGTTCAAGCAAGGTTCGGGAATTGCTGGCGCAAGGAAAGGTGAATCTGGCGCGCCGAATGCTGGGTCGCCCTTACGGTGTGGAGGGTCGCGTTGAACGAGGAAATGAGCGCGGCCATACGTTAGGATTTCCGACGGCCAACCTGCGTCCCCAGAACCGCGTCATACCTGCCAATGGCGTTTACGTTACTGGAACTCTGATTGACGGGCAATGGCGGCGCAGCGTTACAAATGTGGGCACGCGGCCGACGTTTGAAACTGGGTCGGAACCTTCGGTGGAGACATTCGTAATGAATTGGGCTGGTGACCTTTACGGCGACGTGATTCGAGTACGGTTTCTTTACCGCCTGCGTAACGAGCAAAAGTTTGACTCGCTGGAATCGTTGAAAACGCAGATTACCAAGGATGTCGACCGGGCCCAGAATTACTTCGAACGTGCCGGCGCCAAACACATGTTAGCAATCCTTTGAGGAGATAGTGGTCGGAGCTGGATAGGTTGTCCTCGTCAGAACCGGGAGCGAAAGCGACGGGGTTGTACTCTTCCAGTTGAGAACAGGTCGCTACCGCTCCCGTTTTGACAGAGCGATGCGAGCTATCCTTTGGGATGTTCGACCTGGTGTCGCTCGGTTTAGAGGCGGGCGTGGCCGGCATTTGCATCCTTAAAGACCACACGATGAAGACAGAGCAGTCATTAGTGCCGATTTCTGCGACTCCCGCAGGGCAGGACGCCAATGGCGTGAGCCACAACGGGGGACCAACTCGGTCGCGGTCGCCGAAAGTTGACGCGCCGCCGGCCCCACTCAACGATGAGCTCGTGAACCAGATTCTCAAGGGACATGGGTTGCGGGGTTGGCTGCGCGTGGCCAATGTCTCACGTGTGCTCGGTCTGCTGACGCTGTATCTCTTTCTGGATAGCTACGACATTCGCTCGAAGTTTAATCGTCGCACTGCCGAACGGCGGAGAGAAGCCGCGCGTGCGGGCGGCCGCCAGGCACAGTTTCTACAGTTTTGCCGTGGTGGTGTTGGAAGCATGCTCGACAGAGCTATCCAAGTGTTGCGGTTTGTTGTTTTTCGCGGCGCCGATGGCTCGACCAGGAAAATGGCGCGACTCGAAAAACAGGCGGTCTGGTTGCGCGAGAACTTGATTGCGCTCGGACCCACCTTCATAAAAATCGGCCAGACCCTTGGTACTCGCGGTGATCTGCTCCCGCTTTCGTACATAAAACAACTCTCGATCTTGCAGGACCAGGTTCCGGCGTTTTCCACAAGCGAAGCCCACGCCCGAATAGAAGCCGCCCTCGGCCGCAGTGTGCAAGAAGCCTACGCTGAGATCGATGCCGAACCTATCGCTGCTGCCTCACTGGGCCAGGTTTATCGTGCTCGCTTGCACACCGGCCAGGAAGTCGCGGTCAAAGTGCTTCGGCCCCATCTCAAAGAGATCATCAGGTTCGACATCGCGATTCTCTACCGGTTGGTGAAACTAACCAACCGGTTCTTCCCTCGTGCCAATGAGAATGCCGACTGGGAAGGAATGCTGCAGGAGTTTCACCGGACGATCTTTGAGGAGATGGACTACGGCCGGGAGGGACGAAATGCTGACCGGTTCCGTTACAACTTCCGCGACTGGCGAGCTGTCCGCGTCCCCAGAATCCATTGGTCGCACACTGCTTCGCAGGTGCTGACGATGGAGTTTATTCGCGGGACCAAGGTTGTCGATCTAGAAGCGTTGCGCGCGCGGGGAATCTCACCCGTAAAAGTTAATCGACTGCTGGTGCGGTCTTATTTGAAGCAGTTGCTTGAAGATGGGTTCTTCCACGCTGACCCGCATCCGGGAAACCTACTGGTGATGGATAGCGGTCATCTTGCCTTCTTCGACTTTGGCATGGTGGGCCGGATCACGCCCCGGCTGCAGTCGCAGATGATCGATGCCTTCTTTCACGTTGTCAGCCGCGACGTTCATGGGTTGGGCCAGGATATTATCAACCTCAACTTCCTGAAGCCTGGTGTAGATCCGGAGACGATTCGTCCCATCGTGGAGGGGCTGTTCAAACACTATCTGAATCTGAAACTGGGTGAGGTGAATTTCAAAGAGCTGACTTACGACCTCGCCGAAGTGATGTATGAGTATCCTTTCCGCCTGCCGGCAAACTTCACCTACATCATGCGGGCGCTGATGACTTTGGAAGGCATTGGTATCGTCACTGATCCGGAGTTTAGTTTCTTTGAAACCGCGAAGCCCTATGCGAAAGAGTTTATGCTCAAGCGTGAGGGACGCTTGTTCCGCAAGCTGATCTTCGACAAGCTCACCGGCCGTGAGAACGGCAGCGACCGGATCCAATGGACCAAGGTTTGGAAGCTGACTAAGATGGCCGCGAACATGTACCTCGAACGATAATAAGGCTCGTAATCCAGAGTGGTTCTACTGAACCGCGAGCGTATCGGCGCCTGATACTGGCATTCAACTTTTTGGAGTGCCGCGATCACAAGCACAGATCCAATCCCAAAAGGACGGCTCTAGCCCCGATGACTTGCAGGTAAGGAAGGCGGACCCTGTCCCCGCTCTTACGACGAAAACAAAAATCGTTCAGACTATCAACTCAATTCATTCTCACTCTCCAACGGAGCTTCCTCAGCGCGCATATGGTCGAACTACTCCCAGGCGTTGCTGAGTGGTTTTCAAGCTTGAGGCGGGGACAGGGTCCGCCTTCCTTACCTGCAAATTACCGTAAGTGCTTGGGTTTTTCACACACCTGAGGTAGCGACCGGATCCAGTCAAATCATCTAATCGCATTGAAAAAGAG
>JACDCK010000074.1 GCA_013817595.1 Pyrinomonadaceae bacterium
CTTCGGGTGTGGTGCCGAAAGTCGTGTTGCCGTCGGTCATGATGGTCATCTGCGCAATGATTGGCAGATCACATAATTCGCGATTGGCCCGAAGCGCCTGTCGTATCTCAGAGACATCCGAGAAGGTTTCGAGTAGAAAGAGATCAACTCCGCCTTCGAGCAACGCCGAACCTTGCGCCTTGAACATGTCTTTTGCTTCGTCGAAGGAGGTGGGCCCATAGGGCTCGATACGCAATCCCAGCGGGCCTATCGCGCCCGCGACGTGGGCATGATCGCCAGCAGCTTCCCGTGCGATCCGGACAGCCGCGACGTTAATGTCGACCAGACTTCCTTTCAGCCCATACTGGTGGAGTCGGTAGGCTGTAGCGCCGAAGGTGTTGGTCTCGATAATGTCGGCGCCGGCGTGCAGGTATTCCGCATGGATCTCGCGTACCAGATCAGGATTACTGAGGTTTAGTTCGTCGTAACACCGATTAATGTAGACACCCTTGGCGTAGAGCATGGTGCCCATCGCGCCATCGAAGACGTGGATCCGGTCGCTTTGCAAGAGGTCTCTGAAGCTTTGCATCTTGGCTACGCTATTGCCAATTTCCAATTGCCGATTTAGAAAGCAGACAATCGAAAACCGGCAATTGACAATCGGCAATAAAAATGTCCCGCGCTAAACAACGCGGGACTTCATGATTGCTGAAGTTTTACGGAGCGTCCGTTGTGGACTGGCCGTGCTGTTTAGCGGATTGTTTTACGTGGCCGCAAGTCGCCTTAACTCACCACGTTTGTCAGCCGTGTTATACGCCGTTGAGGATTTGACTGTCAAGGCGCGTTCATTTTCCTGTCGTTCATTTTCCTGTACTGCCCTAATTTCAGTTTCCTTGCGTTTTTGAGTTCAGTGAAACGGGCGCAATTTCTTAGCGTTTGTAGAAAGTTTCGACCAACAAAAGCGATCCACGAAACTACACGAAAACACCACGAAATCTTTATTAGTGTCTCTTCGTGTAGTTCGGGGACCGTGTTTGATGTCCCAAAACCTCCTTGACATGAGCAGTAATCTTTGGCTGAATGCCTGCCGTAATCCCAAATTCCCCTCAGTTGTCGGCAGTTCAAAGGTAAAAAGGAGCTGAGCAATGGCGGCCAACACCATGAGCAGTGCCACTGGGATCCATGACCTTAACAAGCATCCGAAGGGCTTGTATGTGCTCTTCGCTACCGAGATGTGGGAGCGATTTAGCTTCTATTCGATGCTGGCGCTGTTTACTCTCTACCTGCAAAATCCGGATGAGGGTTTCGGGTGGTCCGCCGAGCGGGCGACTGGACTCTACGCGAATTATCTAATGTTCGTCTATGCGAGCCCGCTCATCGGCGGCTGGCTGGCCGACAAGAAACTCGGGTACCGCAGAGCCGTAATGATCGGTGGCCTCTTCTTCATGGCTGGCCACGGATTACTCTCCATTCGCTCGATGACGGCTGTCTATGCCGCGTTGACATGCCTCGTTATCGGCAACGGGTTGTTCAAGCCAAACGTCTCGACAATGGTCGGTAACCTTTACCCGGAAGGCAGCCACCTCAAGGATCGTGCCTACAACATCTTTTACATGGGCATCAACATCGGGGCCTTTCTCGCTCCCGTGGTGATGGAGGTCGTTAAGCAGAAGTTCGGCAACCACCCAGCCTTCGCTATCGCTGCCTTCGGAATGGTGATCTCCGTCGGCATCCTCTGGAGGTTTAAGAAGTACGTTGAAGAGCCGAGACAGGGCGCGATTCTCGATCAACCGCTGGGCGACGTCGCTCCGGTCACTTCCGATGCGCCACCGGAGGGCGTTAGTCACCAGGGCAACGAGGAAGAGGACCGCACACCAACCACGCCAGGCGGGATGTTCGCACGCGCCTCTGCGGCGCGCGCGAGCGTGATGGATGCCGTGCCTGAATCCAAGCGCGTCTTCGCGCTGCTCGTGATTTTCGCCATCGTCATAGTTTTCTGGATGGTCTTCCACCAGAACGGCTCAACTTTGACCTACTGGGCCGACGACAACACCGACTGGAACGTTTCAGGCACGATATCGAACGCCATCAATCCGTTTTGGGTCGTCACACTTACTTTTCCGTTGGTATGGGTCTGGCGTTATCTTGACATGAGAGGCAAGGAGCCTGCGACGCCCACGAAGATGGCGATCGGTATGACGCTGACGGGACTCTCGTTCTTCATCCTCTTCTTCGCCGCGCGTTCGGGCGAGAACACGACGCCGAACGAATCCATGTACTCTTCTGGCAATTTTAGGATCACGGAGCGCACCCTGAATAATCTGCGAGGGGAGGGTGTTCCCGAAGATGTGGTCGAAAAATTGGGAGCGAAGGCTGTCCCTGACGATGTTCTGCAAAGACTGCAATCGGACGGCGTGTCTGAAGGCGTACTCACCAAGATGCGGACGGAGGTTGTTGACGAGAAATACACGGGAGAGGCCAAGCTGATGGAGGCCGTACTGCCCGTCTTGGGTCCGGAGCAGGCGCAAACTTACAGGCCGCAGATACTTAGGCATTCCTACCTGTTCAAAGTTTCTCCGTTTTGGCTCATCCTTGCCTACGCGGTCGTGACTCTCGGTGAGTTGATGCTCTCGCCGATGGGACTGTCGCTGGTCTCGAAGGTCGCGCCGATCAGAATGCGCGGTCTTCTAATGGGCGGTTGGTTCGTGGCAACGGCCATCGGCAATAAGCTGACGATGATCGGCGTCTACTGGGACAAGTGGTTTCAGTCAAGCTTCTTCGCCATTCTCGGCGCGTGTGCGCTTGTCATGGCAGTCGTACTCGTTCTCCTGCTGAAGCCACTAAAGAAAGCGATGCCGGGGGTCTGACGCCCTTGGAGTTCCTTTCAGCCACGAACAGGGTGGCCGAGCCGCAAGTCGTGGCCCGCCGCCCTTTTATTCTGTGACAAACAGTAAGCGTCACCGTCGCGCACAACGACGCCACCAACCGCTGAGGTTGATGTTTGGCGCACAATTAACTTTAGGAGTCTCAGAAAAAGTGAAACAACGACAGTCTTTGTTCGCCTTGGTCCTTCTTGTGCTTGCACTCTGCATTCCGGCGGTAGCGCAGGAGAAGTTACTCACCATCGACGACATCTTCGATCCCGCGAAGAAAGTCAACTTCAGCGGCACTACGCCAAACATTCGCTGGCTCAAGGACGGCAAGCATTATCTGCTCGTTAACGATCCTTCCAAGAAAAACGTGCCCAGGTTGCAGAAGGTGAATGCTCTGACTGGCGAGACCACGGCCTTCCACGATGCAGTAAAGATGGAAGCGGCTTTTGCGGCCCTCGGGGGGCTTTCTGCCCAGGACGCGAAGCAACTCGCAAATCGTGGCTCGTATGACTTCAATAATAACGAGACCGCGGTACTAATTAATTCTGCAAACGATCTCTTCTATTACGAACTGGGCAGCGACAAGGCCCTACGCGTAACCAACAGCGCGGAAGAAGAGGTGGGCGAAACGTTTAGTCCGAACGACCGCATGATAGGCTTTGTGCGCAACAACAACATGTACGTCTACGACCTCGCGACCCAGCGAGAGCGCAGGCTAACAACTGATGGCAGCCCAAAAATTCTCAATGGCCGACTTGATTGGGTTTATCAGGAAGAGCTTTATGGCCGCGGTAACTTTGAGGCTTACTGGTGGAGTCCGGATTCCACGATGCTGGCTTATCTCCGGCTCGATGAGAATCCGGTCCACGAGTTTATCGTCGTCGATCACATCCCTTACCACCAAAATGTTGAAGTTACTCCCTATCCAAAAGCCGGCGATCCGAATCCCATAGTCCAACTGGGAGTGATCAATGCGGCGGGCGGTGCCACTCGCTGGATGGATATTTACAAATACCAGCCGGCCGATTTCCTGATTGTGAGGGTTTCTTGGACTCCCGACAGCAAGAAGGTGGTTTATCAGGCGCAGAACCGAGAACAGACGTACCTGGACCTGAACTTGGCTGATGCGAAGGATGGCAAGTCAATCACTGTGGTCCGCGAGACCTCCAAGGCCTGGGTTGAGGTGATCGATAACCCACACTGGTTGAAAGACGGCTCGTTTCTCTGGCAAAGCGAGCGAAATGGTTGGCGGCATCTCTACCACTACGCTCCGGACGGGAAGCTCGTGCGTCAGGTGACGGATGGCAAATGGGAAGTGCGCTCGCTGGAAGGTGTGGATGAAGGTAAGGGGCTCGTCTTCATTACCTCGACTGAGCACAGCCACATCGCCCCGCAGCCGTATCGCATAAAACTCGATGGCACCGGCTTGACTCGATTAGCAACCACCGACGGTGCACATCGAATGGTTCTTAGTCCGGTGCATACTCACTTCATTGACTATTGGAGCGATCTCAACACACCGACGCAGACGCGGCTGTACGATACCGAAGGCAAGCTCGTCCGAGTTATCGAAGAGAACAAGGTGGAGGCGCTTAAGCAATACAGACTTGGTAAGTCTGAATTGCTGCAGGTAAAGACACGAGATGGCTTCGTCATGGAAGCGATGATGCTTAAGCCGCCCGACTTCGACCCCAAAAAGAAGTATCCGGTAATGTCGTTCACTTATGGTGGTCCACACGCGCCGCAGGTTAGGAATGCCTGGGGTGGCGCCACCACCGTGTGGTACCAGGTGCTGGCCCAGAAAGGCTACATCATCTGGGTTTGTGACAATCGCACTGCCAGCGGAAAGGGTGAGGAATCGACCTGGCCGGTCTACCGGAACTTCGGTGAACTCGAACTGCGGGACATTGAAGACGGACTGACATGGCTCAAGACGCAACCCTACGTTGACGGCTCGCGGATTGGCATCTCCGGTTGGAGCTATGGCGGTTTCATGACCAGTTATGCATTAACGCACAGTAAGAGTTTCAAGATCGGCATTGCCGGCGGCACCGTTTCTGATTGGCGCGATTACGACACGATTTATACAGAGCGCTATATGGGAACTCCGCAAAACAACCCGGAAGGCTACAAGAAGAGTTCACCCGTCCACGCGGCCAAGGATCTTCACGGCAAGATACTGCTGGTTCACAGCACGATGGATGACAACGTGCACATGCAGAACACCTTTCAGTTTGTCCATGAATTGCAGAAGGCCGGAAAGCAGTTTGAGCTGATGGTCTATCCGAAGTCGCGGCACGGTGTGACTGATCCGCTGCTGGTGAAGCACATGCGGACGATGATGACGAATTTTATCGTGGCGAACCTTTAAGGCAGTATCCGCAGATTACGCAGATTTCGTGTTCCCAAAGAGCCAAAACATTAACAAGTGAGTTGACGAGGATACTTCCTTTTTTTGTGGGACTTAGCGAATAGCGTTACCGTTCAACGGAGGCTGTTTCTTCGACGCGTAGCGGCGGAATGAGTTTAGCCCGGTCTTTCAAGGCCGGGTTAGATTGCGGGTCCGAATTTGCGTCGCGTAGCGACGGCTGAACTATCCCCACAAGTAGCGCTCATCGTACTCAATCCCATTCTTGATTAGGAACTCCAGGTATTCTTCCTGGAAGCCTCTCTTGCGATGATGCTCTCGCTGATTCCTAATGTAGCTGATGACATCGGGAATATTGGAATTACTCACTGAAAAGGCGGCGTATCCGTCTTGCCATCCGAAGTGCTTCAACGCAGCAAATTCTTCATGGATCCACTTCGAAGACTCCCCTTTGAGAAGCTGAGCAATCTGGCTGGGCGAGAGAGTTGGTGGCGCCATTATTAAAGCGTGGATGTGATCTTCGACGCCGCCTACCTGCAACGCCGTCATCTTGTGCTTCCGTGCGATGCCGCCTACATAGGACCAGACACGTTGCTCTATCCCCAGGGCTAGCCAGGGCTGACGATTCTTGGTCGAGAAGATAATGTGGTAGTTGAGTGAGGTGTAGGTGTTGGCCATGAGGTGAGGCCGCCAACCGGAATTCAGTCGTCGCTACGCGACGGCGTCATTGTACTACTTGTCTACCCGGCCTTGAAAGACCAGGCTAAACTCCTGCCGCCGCTACGCGGCGAAGAACAGCTTCGTGGACTGGAATGCGTCCTCGTCAAACCGCCAGCAATTTTCCCGGCTTCTGTTCGCAACACGAGATCCTGCTGTGTAGTCTGTAACTTTAACGGCGTTGGCACCGCGGGCACCAGTAAGTTGATCTCCCGCCATGCGTGAGGCGTCGAATGCGGGCGCCGCACTTGAAGCAAGCCTGGCCTTCTCGTTCGTAGACCTGCCAGGCCTTTCCAAAGGCCTCGCCGTAGGAAAAACCATTCGGATTCTCGAGGTTGATTCGCGATGTTGAGCTACCTGAAACCGCGGCTCGCAGAACGTCGCGAATCGCCTGATGCAGGCGCTGAACTCGTCGCGCTGAAAGATCGGATGCGGTTTTGAAGGGATTGATCCCCGCGCGGAAGAGCGCCTCCGCCGCATAGATGTTACCCAGGCCCACTACTCTCGTTTGATCCAACAATAGCGTTTTTAGTGTGCGGCGCGATCTAGCCAGGGTTTCCTTCAGGTAACATACACTGAACTCGTCTGAGAAAGGTTCCGGAGCAAGTTCAGTGATCCCTTTCGTCTTACTGAGACGCGAATTAACCACCAGCTTCATCACGCCAAACTGCCGCTGATCCTGGAATACCAGCCGGCGTTCGTCATCGAGATAGAAAACCGCGTGGGCGTGGCGCGGAAGCGAGTCGTCTGGCGTTAGCACCAAAAACTTGCCAGTCATCCGCAGATGGACCACCAGCACCTTGCCGGAATCAAGTTCAATTAGAATAAACTTGCCGCGGCGGCCGACACCCGAGATGCGCGAGCCTTTCAAGTTGCCCCTGAAGGCCGAAGGAGCGGTAGGCGAGATTAGTTTTGGCAGGCGTATCTCGGTGGCGACTATTTGCCGTCCAAGCACAGCACGACGCAAAGCGCGAACGACGTGCTCGACTTCCGGCAGTTCCGGCATTCGCTTTCGTCCCGTTTAGAGGTGGTTCTTAATGTGCAACCTTCTGCGCTTCATCGAGAAGGAGATTCACCTGATTGATTGAAGTGGCTTCGGCGTAGATACGCAGCACTGGTTCAGTGCCTGACTGTCGAAACAGCAGCCATGATTCGTCTTCGAAAATAAGCTTCAGACCGTCGATAGTCTGAACGTCCGTCACTTTGCTTCCTGCAAACTCTGAGGGCGGCTGGGAAGCCAGACTCTTAACCAGTGTTATCCCCTGCTCCGCCTCGAGGTGCAGGTCACGGCGCCCAAAGTGAAACTCACCAAACTCCCGGTGCAACTCGCGCAGCATCTCGGAAGGTGGCTTGCCGGCTGCTATAATGGCTTCAAGAAAGAGCAGGGAATTGAGTAGGCCGTCCCGTTCCGGAATGTGGCCTTTGACTCCGATGCCTCCGGATTCCTCGGCCCCCAGTAAAATCTCTTCTTTAAGCATCAAGTCGGCAATGTACTTAAAGCCGATTGCCGTTTCGTAAATCTTGAGATTGTGCGCGGCTGCGATTCTTCCCAGCAGCACTGACTGCGAAAACGTTCTGACAACGCCGCCAGTCATCTTTCGATTGCGAGCCAGGTGGAGCAGGATGAGCGGCACGACGTCCTGCATGGTCATCGTTTCGCCCATCTCGTTAACCGCTCCCACGCGATCTGCGTCACCGTCGGTGGCTAAACCTACGAGAGCTTTAGTCTCGACGACGCGCTTTTTTAGTGGACCGAGGTTGCTGTCTATCGGTTCAGGATTGACTCCTCCAAACAGTGGATCGCGATCGCCGCGAATCGTTTCGACCTTCAAAGCCCCCGCGGCCAGCAAACTCTCAACCCACCGACCGCCAGAGCCGTGCATGGGATCTACAACGATGGTTTGCTGTGACCTCCGCAGGCGATCAAGGTCTATGTAGGAAGCGATCTGTTCGCGGTAACTCTTTATCGCCGGCGCAAGTAGTTCGCGACCATCAGAAGAAAAGGCGCTGCGTTTGGCCGGGTTAGCATCAACCAGGGTTTCCACTGCCGCTGTCGTCTCCGGAGCCGCGCTTCCCCCCCAGGGGGCTTTGATCTTGAAGCCATTAAAGTCGGGGGGGTTGTGCGAGGCGGTGAGCACGATGCCACCGCCAGCCCTTAGTTCTTTGACTGCCCAGGAGATTACTGGCGTTGGAGCCGCTTCTTGAAAAAGGGCTATCCGAAATCCATTTCCTACCATCACCTCGGCGGCCCGTCGCGCGAAGTGCTCGGACAGGAAACGCCGGTCGTAGCCTACAACCACTAGCGTGGGTGCCCCAACGGTTGCCTTGCTAATAACACCTCGAAACATCGAACTTTCAACTTCGTCCCTGCTTACCTGGCCCACGGCGAGAAGTTGACTGAGCAGTGCTTCCTGTTTAGACGTCGCTAGATAGTCAGCATAGGCCTGGGCCACTCGTTCCAGGTTCGCAAAGGTAAACTCGCGGGCAATAATCGCTCGCCATCCGTCGGTGCCGAACTTGATTGGCGCGAGCGCTTCGCTCACAGCTTCGCGCCTCCCGTGATCGTGTAGTCAGTAACTGACGTCTTATCTCCCAAAACCGATCTCGGTCCAACCACAGCCGAGCGCCCGACGTGACAACCGCGCCCCACAATCGCATGCGAAACTTCCGCCGCGGTGCCTATGCGCGTATGAGGCCAGATAACTGAGTTCTCAACGTGGGCGCGCTCCTCAACGAAGCAGCTCTGCCCGAGAACCGAGTTGATTATTCGGGCACCTGGCTTGATCTGGCAGTCGTCACCGATGATCGAAAGCTCATCAATCTGAGCAACGGTCGCTGAATCAAACGCTCCGCGGCGCTCCTTGATATGGATCCGGCCGACCCGATTAGCTAGCAGGTCCTGATGGGCCTGAAGATAACGTTCCGGCGTGCCGATATCTATCCAGTAAGTGCGCGGCGGCACGTGCGCATAAAAAGTTTCTTTCCGTTTTAACAGATCGGGGAACAGACCGTATTCGAATGAATAGTTCTTTCCCGCGGGAATGAGATCGAGCACTCGGGGTTCGAGAATATATGTGCCCGCGTTGATGGTGTTGCAGGTAATCTCATCTTCCTTGGGCTTTTCCAGAAAGCGGTGAATGCGCCCGTCGGTCTCGGTTTCTACCAGACCATAGGCTCGGGGATTCTCGACAGGCTGCAATACAATCGTCGCGGCGGCTTTTCTTCCGTTGTGCTCGCGAATGACGGCTTTCAAATCCAGGTCTGTCAGAATGTCGCCGTTGAAAACTACGGTGGGCTCGCGAATGAGGTCTTCGGCAAACTTATAAGCGCCAGCTGTGCCCATTGGCTGCGGCTCGACAGTGTACTTAAGCTTCACACCGTGGTCTGAGCCATCGCCAAGCAAGTGTTCAATCTTGTTAGGCTGGTAAGATAACGAGAGCGTTATATCCGTTATTCCGGCGCGGCGAAGAGTGTCGATTTGATAAAGCAAAAAGGGGCGGTTGCATATCGGTACGATTGGTTTGGGGGTGTAGACGGTCAGCGGGCGCAGGCGTGTGCCTTTACCGCCAGCCAGAATTAGAGCTTGCATGTTTGAATTACCGGATTGCTGATCGAGGTTTGAATAGCGGATGGGAGTCTAGCATTCCATTGTGCGAGCGATCAATCGACCGCCGTCGGAGAGAATAGAGCGATTTTGCGGGATGTGTTGATACCGCTCTTCGTGTCGCAAGCGCTTGAGCAACATTTCGACCGTATTCGAGAGCACCAAATTAATGGCAAACAACCGGGCGATTAGGTTGTTTGCCACGCTCTGAGTACACTATTAACGCGCTCTGGATTTTTAAGGGCGTTACTTTTTGCCATTTATCAGTTACTTTTCTAGTGGAGCTGCAATGTCCGGAATTAGAGAAGCAGTAATAATAGCCGCAGTCCGAACCCCAGTCGGCAAACTTCAAGGGTCATTAAAAGGCTTCAAAGCGACGGATCTCGGGGCAATAGTCGTGCGCGAAAGTGTCAAACGTGCGGGGGTTGAACCAGCAGAAGTCGATGAAGTGATCATGGGATGTGTAATCCAGGCTGGTCTGGGCCAGAACCCCGCCCGCCAGGCGGCCTTACGCGGAGGATTGCTGCCCGCGGTTTCTGCAGTCACCATTAACAAAGTCTGCGGGTCTGGTCTCAAGTCCGTGATGATGGCTGCCCAGGGAATACAGTTAGGTGACACCGATATTGTTGTGGCCGGCGGCATGGAGTCGATGAGCAATGCTCCTTATCTGCTTGCGAATGCCCGGGAAGGATATCGGCTGGGAAATGGCGTGCTCGTGGATGCAATGATCAACGACGGACTTTGGTGCTCCTTTGATAATCAGCATATGGGATGCACTGGCGAAGTGGTGTCCGAACGGTTCACCGTCAGCCGAGCGGAACAGGATGCCTACGCTTTGAAGTCGCATGAAAAAGCGGCCGAGGCAATCAAGGCGGGAAAATTCAGGGACGAAATCGTCGCGGTGGAGATTCCGCAAAAGAAAGGGCCACCAAGAATCTTCAACACGGACGAAACAGTGCGTGAAGATACCTCAGTCGACGCCCTGGCAAGGCTTAAGCCTGCTTTCAGGGAAGGTGGCACAGTTACCGCCGGGAATGCGCCCGGTGTTAATGATGGGGCATCGGCACTGGTGGTTACTTCGCTTGAGCGGGCCCGAAGTCTAGGCATCGAACCCTTGGCCCGTATCGTGGCCCAGGCAACATCCGGTATTGAGCCTGAACTGGTAATGATGGCGCCGGTCGAGGCTATGAGACGAGTTCTCAAGAAAGCCGGATGGACGTTCGCTGACGTTGATCTGATCGAGTTGAACGAAGCCTTTGCGGTGCAGGCGGTGGCAATCATTAAAGAGTTGGATCTTGACCCCGAGCGTGTGAATGTCAATGGCGGAGCCGTAGCGCTGGGGCACGCGATTGGACAATCCGGATCGCGATTGCTTTCAACCATGCTATACGAGATGAAGCGTCGCGATGTGCATCGTGGAGTGGTTGCGCTTTGCCTTGGGGGAGGTAATGCCGTGGCCCTGGCGGTCGAGCGATAGTATATGAGAACTACAAACAATCATGAAAGCAACAAGTCACAATAAAATTCTGGGCATCCTGCATCTGGCCTATGG
>JACDCK010000075.1 GCA_013817595.1 Pyrinomonadaceae bacterium
GGCAAGCTCTTATGGGAGTACCCGCGCGCCGCCAATAACGTGGCCAACGCGGCGACGCCTGTTGCCCGGGGCAACCGAGTGTTCATTTCTTCGGACTATGGGAACGGCGGCGGTCTGGTCGAGATCAAGGCGAACGGAGCGTCTGAGATCTATTTCACGAAGGAGATGCGCAACCACCACAGCAGTTCGATTCTGATCGGCGATCACCTCTACGGTTTTTCGAGCGGCATCCTGACGGCTATGCGTTTCGATACTGGAGAAGTCGCCTGGAAAGACCGCAGCGTGGGCAAAGGCTCATTGGTCTACGCCGACGGGCATCTCTACGCACTCAGCGAAAACGGAGTTGTCGGGCTCGTCGAAGCGACCCCTGCGGGATACCGTGAGAAGGGCCGCTTCCGCATCCAGCAGGACTCTTTACCGACCTGGACGCACCCAGTCATCGCCGGCGGCCGGCTTTACCTCCGGGACCAGGACACTATTTATGCTTACGATGTGAGGGAAAAGCGGTAGCTTTTCTTGCGTGTAGGCGATAGTTGAAGGCCTTGGGAGCGAAGCGTTTCGGGTTTATTTTCCATTTATCAGGTGTCATTTCTTCGATGCGTAGCGGCGTGAATTTAGCCCGGTCTTTCAAGGCCGGGAAAGCAAAGCTTAAAAGATATCCCGTCGCGTCAGCGGCGACTGACCGATCACTCGATCGTCGCTAACGCGACGAGGTGTTTGGAGATTTTGGCACCCGGCCTTGAAAGACCGAGCCAAATTCACGCCGCCGCTACGCGTCGAGGATGAAAAATGGAAAGTGACAAATGGAAAATGACCCGCGCTTCGCTCCCTTTTTAGCTGAACCGATGGACTAAAGTCCTACTTGATCTTCTTCCCTGGCATGTCTCGCCCGCCTTGATGAATGATTAAACCGGTGACCGCCCCCTTGTCGTCTCTGGTGAAGGTAACTTTCGCATTTACAACGCGAAGAAAGAATTTATTCTCGCCTTCCGGAAAAAGTTCGAAGGCAGGCTGCCCGGTGGCCTGCGTCATGAGCTTCTCGCCCTCCTTGTACACCTTGACCATAAAAGTCGGCGTCACCTCATACTCGCCGGCGTAAGCGTCGTAAGTTTTTGGATCGACAGCTATCGACTTGTTCTCTAACCTCTTGAGCATCTCGGTGGCGCCGGTGTTTTGAGAGTTCAATTCAAGCGATTTCTTGTAATTGAGAATCGCGAGTTCGGTGTTGCCGCTAATCATGTAAGCTTCGCCGAGACTATCGTAGGTGTTGAAGCCCTGCGGATATGCTTCCACGTTGAGTTTGAATATTTCGACCGCCTCTTTGAGTTTTTTTGCTTCCAGCAGTTGGTAGCCGAGCCGGTTTAGCTCCGGTTCACTGAAATCGTAAACGTTTGCCTGGCGCGTTTTGAGATCACGATACTGCGCGAGGCCTGCTTCAATGCCGTTTTCTCCGATCGTCTTGAACAACACTTCAGCAACTGACATCTTCGGCAAGTTGTACGGCTGGTTGTAAAGGATATTCGTTAACTCCCTTTCGAGCTGCTCCAAACTCCTGCCTTGCGAGGTGTTATCAAGCAGCACGATGAGATGTTTTTGAGCGAGGAAACGCACGATCACGGTGTTGAAGCCATTGATGCCGCCACCGTGCTTGATCTTCGGCACACTTTCGGTCCCGGTCCCCAACTTGGCCCTAGTTATCACCCATCCATAAGCGTAGTCGTCTAGATTTGGCTTATACATGAGTTCTTTCGTCGCAGCTGACAGTACGCGATCCGTATAGAGCGCCTGATCCCATAGGTAGAGATCTTCCACAGTCGAATAAATTGCGCCGGCCGCGTAGGGGAGGGACATGTCAAGATAGGGCGCGTTCGTGTAACCGTCTGGCGTCTTTTGGTATCCGGAGGCGCGCTTCTCGATGAGGGTTCCATGACGGTCATAGCCGGTATTCTTCATACCCAGTGGATCCAGAATCCTTTCCTTGAGGGCTTTTTCATAAGTTTGTCCGGTAACTTTTTCTATTATTGCTCCGAGCAGAAAATATCCGGAGTTGTTGTATGAGAACTTGCTCCCCGGCTCGAATTCCAGATCGTTGCTCGCATACTTCTTAACAAAGTCGTCAACCGTAAAGGGATTGCGGCTCACATCATTAAAAAAGCCAGGCAGGCTCGTATAGCTTGGAATACCTGAGGTGTGGTTGAGAAGTTGATGGACAGTGACCTTCTCACCGATGTCCTTACGATAAGCCGGTAAATAGTCTGAGACTCTACCGTCCAACTTCACCTTTCCTTGTTCAACCAGTTGCAGGATGAGTGCGGCCGTGAACTGCTTGGTGATCGAGCCGAGCCGAAACCTGGTGTCAAGCGTGTTTCGGAATATTCCATTCCATCTGCGCCAGGCCAAGGCCTTTCTTGTAGATCACCTTCCCATTTTCGGCCACCAGCACCGACCCGTTGAAGAGCCGGTACTTGTTTGCAGCCGTCATCACTTCGTCGATCTTTGCGGGCTTGTCTTGGGCCGTATGCTGAGCAAGAGCAGCGCTCTGAAGCGCGACCAGGATCGTGGCGCAGACCACGAGCGCCCTTGTTTTGAAAGTAATTGGTCTATCCATTGCATTCTCCTGGGATAAAGTAAGAAGCTAAAGCGTACTTCTGGAACTGATACCCAACTTCCTTGAGCTTGAGAGTTGACGGAGCATCAACGTCTACTTGTATTGCTGATTGATGCAAATCGCGACGACAGAATCAGCGATCGGAGCGGTACTCATGTGCTTAGGGTCTCGCTTTCTTCAAATAATCTTGAATCTCGCGCAGTTCCGGTAAATCCTTGTCGGCCTGTTGCCACTGCTCCAGGAGTCTCTCATATGCGACCGTGGCTCCACGCTCATCACCGCTTTGCGCTGCCGCCCGAGCCGCGCCGAGCAGGGAACGGGCACGGTTCGGTTGCCGGAGTAACGAGACTTTGAACTGCTCAGCAGCGGCTTCCGGCTTGCCGGCGCGCAAGAGAATCTCGCCAAAAAGTTCGTGTGCCGGTTTGATTATTCCGGGCGGACCGGAAGGTGGACCCATTTCTTCTTCGAGCCTAAGCGCTTGCTTCATCAATTCTGCGGCCTGCTCATGATCCCCCTTAACCGAAGCGGCAACCGCAGCAATCTCCAGTTCCCCGGTTGTTTTAGACTCCGTGTCACGAGATACGGTTCCCGGTTTAGTGACATTCTCTCCTGCTACTCCAGAACCGCCCAGTGCGGTCGCCAAGCCACGCACGAACAACGGCAGCCTCTGGCTGCGGTTTGAAGCGCGCACCGTGGCGGTTGCATCACTCGAAACCGGCTGAGCTCCACCGTGGCCTCCATGTGCGCCCAACGCTGGCGATGTTGCAGGTACTTGTCCGGTGGCAGCCGGAGTTGGGAAAAGTGTTGAGGCGAGATTCCAGCGTTCGGTTTCGACGATAAAAGCCGCAGCCATGTTTGCGTAGTTGTTTTCGTAATAACCGGGACGCAGTTTGTTTTCGTAGCTTGTCTCAGACATGGTCTTCTTCATCAGGGCGACTAACTCTTCCGCTTTGCGGTACCGACCCTGCTGCAAGTAAACGTAGAGCAGCCAGTGGAGGCTGTGGTAGTCACGCACACTGGTTGAAAGGTTTTTGCGTTTCATCCACGATTCCGAAGCTTCCCATGCTGACTCGTTTGATAAGGCTGCCTCGGGCCACATTCCCAGTTGCAGGAAGATGTGCGAAGGCATGTGTCGCGCGTGATGCGCTTCCGGGGCGATGCCGGCATATCGACGGGCGGCAGGCAGGGCCAGGATTGCATGTTCAGGATCGTCAAAGGCGTGAATGATGTAATGCGCTGCCCCCGGGTGGTTAGGGTCCTTCTCATAGACATCCAGGGCGATGGCCCCCGCACGGGCTTGTAACCGGTAGCTTTTCTCTTCAGATCTCACCAAGCCGAGGAGCGATAGAGAATAGAAAGCTGCCGCATTCAGATCGCTCGCATAGTCGCGGTAGATCTTCTCAATGGCCGCAGAATAGGCCGTGTCGCGAGCACGCTTGTCGCCATCGCCATACAGCATCTTCACTGCGTCCAGGTAAGCTCGCTCCCGCGGAGTGAGTTGGGGTGTCTCCTTGATCTTCTTGATCACCTCGCGCGCGGCCGAAGTATCCTGCTCCGACCAGAGCGGGTGATTGTGAGCCATGGCCTCGCCCCAGTAGCCCATCATGAAGTCTGGCTCAATCCTGGTTGACTCGCGAAAGGCTTCGAGCGCCTCTTCGTACCAGAAAGAATGAAGCGCCGCCAGACCCCGCAAGAAGTGCGCTTGCGCTTTTTCAGAGCCTGAGGTTTGAAACTCGACTTTTCCGAGTTGGGAAGTCTGGGAGCTAACGTCTGATGCAAGTGCACCGACCAACACGACAACCAAGAATCTTGTTTGCCACTTGATGTGAGCATTAGTCATTGATACCCCCAAATATTTGGAAAACCGACCAGATCAATGTTCGTTTAATTTCAGTCGGCCTTACACCGAAGGTGTTCGCGAATTGCAGCCCAGGGTTTCCTACCCTGGGCTCCACAGAATCAAGCGGCCTAGTTAACGCCGAAGGTGTTGGCGAACTCTTTCAGAGTTAAAACTACTATTGATGAGCCCTAATCGCAGGGTAGGAAACCCTGGGCTGCAATTCGCGAACACCTTCGGTGTAGTATCAGAAAACCAGCTTGACTATCTGCCAGCTAAGCCCTGGCCAGCCTGCCGATGCAATACAGATTTGTTGCCGTCCGAATGAAGATCTGCCCGTCGGAAATCGCCGGCGAGCTGAGACAATAATCGTTGAGCGCGTTTTCGAATAACACTTCGAAGGTTGGCCCAGCCTTGATGACGGTCGTTAGCCCTTCTTCGTTAGTTACGAAGATTTTTCCATCCGCCAGGACCGGCGACCCGCTGTAGGTGCCCGGTTTGAGGCGCTGCAGCGCATAAATCTCCGCGCCAGTTTTTGCATCCATGCACCACACGATACCCTTGTCGTTGACGACGTAAAAATATTTTCCGTCGGTGACCGGAGTCGGCACGTCAGGCCCATTCATCGTAGACCAGATTAGATGCGAGCTGCTGATATCCCCGCGTCCGCCGGCGCGCAAGGCAAGCAAGGGCTTGACGCGTGTCGGCACATAAACAATGTCGTTGAAAATCACTGGGGAGGCGACGATTCGATAAAAGGGATTGTTGTCAGGATTGAGGCCATTCGCGCGCCAGAGTTCCTTCCCGTTGGCTAAATCATGGCCGGTGACACAATCGCCGCCGGTAATCACGAGTTCCACAGTCTTCCCGTATCGCAGCAGGCCGGGTGTCGAATAGGAGTCGGGCGATTCCCGTATCGCATTGGTCGGACGCTCGACTTTCCAAATAGTCTTGCCCCTCTTGCTGTCAATGCGCAGAGCGTAGGAAGGATCGTCAGTCTTCATCCCGTGCAATACCTGGACGTACAGAGAATCTTCGAATAACAGGGGAGAAGAGGCGTAACCCCAGTTGAGCCCAAACTCACCGTAGTCTTTCTGAATGTCCCGCACCCATAATTCTTTGCCGCTGAAATCAAAGCCTTTGAGAATCCCAGTACCGGTCATGACATAAACGCTCTTGCCGTCTGTAACCGGCGAAGGCGACGACATGTTGTGCTTGCGCATCTTAACGTTGCCGCTAGCCAATAACTTTTTCCAAAGGACCGTTCCCTTCGTGCGATCAACGCTCCAAAGATAGAGATCATTGCCATCGGCGACGTTCATAAAAACTCGGTCACGCCATATGACCGGTGTCGATCCGCTCCAGCCAGGCATCGCCAGTTTCCAGGTGACGTTCTCTTCCGTATTCCACTTCATGGGAAGATTTTTTTCATTGCTCAGACCATTGAGATTCGGCCCGCGCCACTGCGGCCAGTTTTCCGCGTTGGCTAGGGTTAGGCAGGACAAAATTACCAGAACGACTACAGCAATTCGTATGTGCATCTTTCCTCCTGTAGGACGCCGAAGGCGTTCGCCGGTAGTTTTCTGAATTAGTTCCTAAGCACCAAAGGTGCGAAGTGTGAAAGCCCAGGGCAACGCCCAGAGGTTAGGGTCGATTAGTTTTGAAGCGCTGAAGGCGCGAAATTAGGCAGTGTCGACCGAATACAGTAGTGATGGCGCCTCCAACATCATCTCGCGCCTTTGGCACTTAGAAATTGGCGAACCCCTTCAGCGTTTTGTCTAGTTCCATCAAGAGCATTAACTCAAATCGAGCGCTGTAATTGTACGTCGGTCGCGTACATAGAGCTTAGTACCAACCAGCGTGGGCACTGTCCAGGCAAGGTTCTTCATTAGACTCGCCTTGGAAATGACTTTCAACCCCGCAGGCGAGACCGTTGCCAACGCCAGGTTGCCGTCCTCATCGAGAATGATCAGCTTTCCATCGGCATACAGGAAGTTGGTTTTCGGAAAACTGCGATCCTGGAAGGCCAGGTCTCCGGTCTTGATATTAACCGCGGAGAAAAACGCCGGGCCAAAGTCCCCGCTGGAGGCGTAGACGTGGTCAGCGATGCGAATGGCGGTGGTGTGATGAACGCGTAGCCGACGATGAAACCAAAGCTCGCTGACGCTGGTCTTTCCGTCTTTTTGCGTTAACTTTAAGACGCGACTGCCGCCGTTGTAGGCTGATGAGAGAAATAAAAGACCATCGCTGCCCCAGACGGGAGTGCTGATGTTAAGTCCCCAATCAGTCTCATGCGGATGACCCCAAAGCAATCCGCCATTGTTTGGATCAAGGCCGGCAATCTCCTTGCCCATGAAAGCGATTAGTTGGTCCTGGCCATCAACATTTATGATCATGGGCGAGGCCGGAGACATGTCGCGGTTCTGGTTCTTCCAGACAACCTTGCCGTCTTTCTGATTAAACGCAACGAAGGTTTGTCCCTGCCCTCCCAGCGTTAGGATGATTGTGTTCTTGTAAGCTATTGGGCTGCATGAATACCCTCGCCCCATCTTTTTGCCACCGAGATCTTTATAGAGGTCGTGAGCCCAGGCGACCTTGCCGGTTTTCTTGTCCAGCGCATGCAGTTTACCGATTGACCCAACCGTGTAGAGCAGATCACCGACCAGTAGGGGCGTCGCATGCGGCCCCAATCCGTATTCATAGTTAATGCCGGCAGTTGGCGCGTCATATTTGTGCTCCCATATTGTTTTGCCGGTATTTGCGGCGAGCGCAATGACTGCTTCATGCTCGCCCTGGCTATACATCGTGTAGAGCGTGTTGCCGTCAACGACTATTGCCGAGTGACCTTCGCCGAGGGGGCGCGTCCAGAGTTGTTTCGGGCCAGTCTGCGGCCACGATGCGGCGAGGCCTTTAGAGTTCGAGATGAAGTTGCGTCCAGGACCACCCCACTGTGGCCATTCAGACTGTGCCTGAGCCTGAACAAAGAGAAGCAGCATTAGCGATAGGGAAAACAGAAATCCGATGATTTTGAGTGTGTAAAAGTGGCTAGGCATCCCGAACCTCCTCTCAAAGTACTCGCCGTTTCGCCCCCGTCAGAAACATGTTTGTTGGATTCTATTACAGCTTAGCAAGAATCTCTCAAGCGGCGGCCCGGCTTCGCCGCCCGATGTGAGGCGGTTGGCTGTGCCCCGCCGACTAGCTGTCGATCCCACTTGGGCTGTGCCCCTGGTTCGGGCTTTGCCCTTTGGGAAGCTGTAACTTTGCCACTTCCAATAGAACCATTTACAGATCCCTGGATTAATCGAACTAAGCAAACTTCCCGGAAATTACAGGCAGACCTTTAAACAAGGGGCGAAGCCCGAACCAGGGGCATAGCCCAAGTGGTTCTAACAGCAAACCGGCGGGGCACAGCCAACCGCCTCACATCGGGCGGCAAAGCCGTGACCCGGATGCGAGTTCCATTCAAAAGAAAATGTTTCTTACTCGTATACTCTCGCCGTTCTTGGCGAGTTAATTCGCTAGGCGCGGCGTCGTGAGAGTCTCTACTCCTTAATCTGCTTTTCCAGATGATTAGCCAACTTCTCGACGAATACTTTGACCTCATCGAGATCTATTATTGCCTCGAATCCGCTCTTGTCGGTAAACATAAACCCCTTCACCCGCCTGTTTATCCCCCGTGGGCTTCACCCTGATATGAGCAATCCAATTTCTCAAGTTGTAGACTATGCCTCTTAGCGTCTCAGGATGTTGGTTTTTATCATTTTTCTTTCCAACTCTCTTGATCGAACCAGGAGAAATTCCCCAGTCCTTAAGCTTGGATATCGGATCGGTTGGGATCTGCTCCCGAGAGATCTCTTTCGGAACAATCAACAGACCAAGCAAGCAGTTAAGCAGAAGAGTGGCGTCATAAGGGCCTTGATACTCTTGCACTAACTTCAGAGTCCTTCGCATGAAGTCACGTTCAAACTGTTTCTCAAATTGCAGGTTTCTAATCTCTAGGCGAGCGCCTAACATCTGCTACTCCGCTCGCAGCGCCGGCAGCAAGGGGGAACGCAGGGCAGCCCAGGTAGCTATTAGAGACGCGCTCAGCCCAGATACTAATACCCCAGCCAGCAACAAGCCCAGCGAAATATTCGGCAATCGACCGCCCCGTTCAAAAAATACCGGAGCGATGGCCAACAGCGCACAGACCGTGCCCGTAATCAGGCCACAGAAGAGCAACAGGGCATTCTCCGCGATTACCATTAGCGTGAGGTGCGAAGAGTTATAACCGACTGCGCGCAGCAAGGCCAGCTCACGCCGTCTCTCCAGCACGTTGCGCAGCAATACCGCTGCCATCCCCAACGTGCCCAGAAGAAGACCCAGACCACCTAGCATCTGAAACGTGGATAGATAGGTGTTCTCGACGCGATGGAAAGTTGCGAGGCGCTCCGCTGTCGGAACGACGTCGAATCCAAAGTCGGAAAGGCGATCTTCCAGCGTTGTAGCAATCGCAGACGACTGGTCGGGAGTCGGTGTGTCAATCAAAAAGAAGCGGTAACCTTCCTGCTCGGGAAAAAGGCGCAGGAAAGTTTTCTCCGCCATCACAAGCTCGCTCTGAAGAATGCTATCGGCGAGGGAACCAACCACACGCAACCGCACCGGACCACTCTGACGGTGCAGAACGAACTCGTCGCCGACGTTGAGGTGCAGCACATAGGTGAGTGAATTCGCGTCGGCAATGACCGGGATCGTGCCGTCTGGAGATTTGCGATTCAAAAGCAGCCACGGGTTGTTCTTCTCTTCCTTACTCTCCGCCAGCGAGTCCTGGAACTCAAACCGACTGCTCTGAATGAAGTCATCGGTCGGCGCGATGATTCTTGGGTTGCGCGGCTGGTAGAGATTCAAACAACTGGCATCATCGCCGGGCCGCACGCGGAAGCGTGTAAAGGTCACACTCGAAAGCGAAGACACAGAATCGCCGGCCGCAAGATTCAAAGCCTCTCGTCCTTCCCGCGTGTTCGGGTCATGCACCAAAGGTAGTAGCGACTCGGCCAGCAAGGGAAAGCCACCGCTACCTGATTTCCGGTCATGAGTAGGTGCCCCCTCGCGGCGTCTGAATGCATCCACAGAAACGATGATGAACGCAGCCGAAGCAATTAATGCGATACACAGAACACTTCGTCCCGGATGGTAGGTAGCATTTCTGAAACCGAGCTGGGAAACGGGCCACCAGCCAGTCCCGTGAATTTCTTTCCCGCGGTTGCGCCGTAGCCACGCGGATTGATAACAAAGAACGGCTGCCAGCAACAGCAGGCCACCACCGAAAAACCCAGCGGTCTGCCCGATGACCTGGAATGAAGCTAGGAGAAGAAGAACAAGTCCAAGGAGCGTGAGTACGAGGGCGATTAGAAGACGGGGAGAAAGGGAGAAGGGGCGACGGGGCGACGGGGCGATAGGGAGACGGGGAGAAAGGGCGCTGGGGTGGCCGGGCGATGTGGTGCTGCCCTCGCCTTGCAGCAGCGTTGCCGTGTCTCCGCTTCGCCCCGTCGCCTCGTCTCCCAGAGTTCCCATCAAGAGGCTGCGTGAGGACGCTCTCCCCAGTCGTCTTAGGGTCCAGACGATGCAAACTAGTGCCGCGACGACTCCGCCAACCGCGCCGAGTAAGAGTGACAGTGGAGCAACATGCAGCTTGAGCATCGTGGTTCCCACGGCTTCCACCCACCAGGTGCTAAGACCCGTCATCATCAACTGGCCATACGCCAGGGCACCCGCCAGTCCAATCACACTGCCGACAATTGAAATGACCATGCCCTCGAGAAGAAACAGCTTCTGTACCCGTGAAGCTGGATAACCAATCGCTTGCAGAAGGCCAATCTCGCGCAGACGCTGTTCGACGCCCAGCTTGAAGAACAGGGCAGTCAAAAGCAGCGCCGAGATAACGAGAAAGAAACTGAAATAAAGAAAGTACTCGCCGAAGTTTGTAGCTCCGCGCGAAGCCTCCAGACCCTGTTGCCGAGCGGGGATAACGCTCAACCCCATGTGCGCGGGATCGATGGTTGACTTCAATTGTTGCTGATAATTGTCGAGCGCCTGTGGCAGGGGCACTCCTGATGACATTAAGCGCAGCGAGGTCAAATTGCCGAAGCGTGACCGCCAGAGCTCCTGACCCGTACTCAAAGGGATGAAGGCTTTCGGCGTGGTGCGGTACTGGTCCCAGTAATCTTCGTCCTGCTTGCGTATGCGATCGAGGTCGACAGGGAAAGGGGGGTCCCAGTCTGAGAGATCTTCCGAGCCGGTGATTCCCGGATATTCTGGAACTAGATTCCGATCACTAGCGGCTCCCACAATCGCCACAATGCCGGCGAGTTGAAACTGTGCGGTCTTTGTCTCTAGTCGCCCGCCTTCGTGCCAGACATAATATTCGAGCGTAATCGGATCGCCTTCGCGAACACTGAGATCACGGGCGGCCCATTCGTTGAGGATGATCGGGGGACGGGGAGACGGGGAGACGGGGGGAGGGGGGGAAGCGGAGACGGGACGATCGGAAAGCGTGACATCGTCGTCTCCCAGTCTCCCTTTCTCCCCCCCGCCCCGTCTCCCCATCGCCCCCTCACCCCGTCGCCCTGTCTCCCCGTCTCCCCCTCTCATC
>JACDCK010000276.1 GCA_013817595.1 Pyrinomonadaceae bacterium
GCCATCATCCGGCCCGGTGTGGTGTATACCAACGAAGAACCATTATTGCACGAAAGTAAACATCGCCGCTCGTGGAGGGCAACAGGTTAACGTCTTATCATGACTCTGGTTGATGCGATTAAAGCCCCGGTCTCCCAGGGCTCTTCAAGGTTGGCGCGAGACATCTAGCCTCATGTTACTTACGTCCTCACCCCCCCGTAGCAACGCCGGCGGATTTGTATTGACTTCAGCACTCAGCCTGGAATACAAAGCTGCCTTCCTCTTTACTTGCTTATTACGTAAGGATTCCCGAACGCCTGCCACGATGCGGAACTTAGCAAGATTACAAATGCCTTCGTTAGAAGTCTTTGGCGGAAGCGTGAGTGTTACTCGTCAGAAGGAAATAGGCAAAACCGTTATCCACATACCAGGCCTTGAGATAGTAAGAGTTATCGATAAGGGCGCCCATGGTCAAGTATTTGAGGCTAAAGACGATAGGGAAACTACTGAGCGGATCTTTAGCGATGACGTGGAGACATTTGGCAGAGCGTCAGTGATCATCGACCTTCATGGAATTGCCTCACCCCGAGTGATCTTAGAGGGCTTGAACGCATACGCTGATTACGTTTCTAAAGTGCGCAAATTAATCTCATACCTGGAACAAAGGCACTGGGACGCTCCGCACTTAGAAATTCTTTTTGAGAGGATTTGCAACGTAATCGTATACACCCCTCTTTTCAATCTGGCTGGCTTGATAGAATCATTGAAAGCATTCAGACATCCAGACAAGCGCGTGCCGAGAGAATTGGGGTCTAGATTAGTACGTGAGATACAAGAGAGCATCGTTTCTCATTTGAAGGAATTGGAACTAAGGGAGTTTACGGAGCTTCGAGACATCTTTATCCGTGACTATCAGCTCGGACGTCCAGACCTTACGCCTTTAGACCAGTTGGAGCCCATGTATTGTTTCTACGACTGGTTGGGACTCGGCGAGTATGCACGTATCATGAAGGCTGGAAGAAAGGCACTTGGAGCTTTTGCGGATACTCGACACTAAAAAACGCGCGCGCGTGAGTAATGCGCAAACGTTTCACATTATTCGAGACGGGTTGTTTTACACGTAGTTCAATTTAATGGATTCCGAAGAGAAACACAGAATCAGAGCGTGGACTTTTCAAGATGTGCTGCTTGAAAGCTACAGGTACGCGCCGGGGCCCGCGGAGTCACTTCCGGTGCACAGTCACGACGAGTATCAATTAGGCATCAGCATAAATTTTCCGGGCGAGTACACGTACAGGGGGAAACGTCACCCGGTGCCCGTCGGAAGCCTAAACGTGATCCACCCCGGCGAGATGCACTCGGCGCGCGACACAGAGTACCGATATGTCTACGCGGATTTCCGGAAGGTTTATGTCGCGCCTGAGCGCGTCAAGTCCGCAGCAACGGAGGTGTCCGGGCGAAAATCGAGCTTGCCCTTCTTCGCCGAGCCGATCATATTCGACGCGGACCTTGCCAAGCTATTCCTTGACTTTCACAACGCCTCGGAAAAAGCGAAGCCTCACCTCGAACAGGAGGCGCTCCTGCTCTCCCTGATGGCCGAATTGATCACGCGCTACGCAGACAACCGACACGAACTCCGGCCTTTCGCGCGGGAGCGCGACGGGATCCAGCGGGTGCGCGAATACCTCCAGGATAACTACGCCGACAACGTCTCGCTCGGACGTCTCGCGACAGTCGCCGGTCTCAGTCGCTTTCACCTTCTTCGCGCCTTTCACCACGAGGTCGGCCTCCCACCTCACAAGTATCAAATTCAGGTGCGCATCGAGCGAGCAAAGCATCTCCTCGCCGGCGGTGTGCCCATTCATGAAGTGGCTCTGGCTGTCGGGTTTGTGGACCAGAGTCACTTGACGCGCCACTTCCGGAAGTTAACGCAAGTGACGCCGGGCAGATAGGTCCGGAAACAGCAATAACGTACAAGATACCTTTGCCCAACTCGGTGTAGACTCACACAAATAAGCTCGCAACATTTCAGCCTTGCAATAGAAAGATGGCCACTCTAGGAGGGAATATGTCCAGGACCACTGACAGTCAGCCTTCGGATGCTGTTGAGGTGCGCAGTGCTGAGAAACACATCTCGCGCCGCGAAATCATTGGTGCGATCGGGCTGACCGCACTTGCCGCGACCGGGGACGCCGTCGCGCAAACGCTGCGCCCAGTCGAAGCAGCAGCGGGCAGGGCCAGCACGAACGGCAGGTTCAAGGAGAAGGTGGTTCTCATCACCGGGGCGACGTCGGGCATCGGCGAGAGCACTGCTTACGCCTTCGCTCGCGAGGGCGCGCGAGTGTTTTTCTGCGGAAGGCGGGAGGAACTGGGTCGTCAGGTTGAATCCAGGATCAAAGGCTTCGGCGGTGAGGCGACCTACATACGCGCCGACGTGAGGCGGGAAGAGGACGTTAGGAGTTTCGTTGACGGGTGCGTGAAGAAGTATGCGCGCATCGACGTGGCCTTCAACAATGCGGGAGTCGAGGCCGTCGCAGCTAATCTCGCGGAGCAGAGACTGGAAAACTTTCTGAACGTGATGACTACCAACGCGACGGGCGTATTTCTCTCGATGAAGTATGAAATCCCGGTGATGCTTAGACAGGGCGGGGGCGTCATCGTCAACAACGCGAGCGTCTCCGCTCACGACGGCTACGCCCTGATCTCGCCCTACAGCGCTTCAAAGCACGCTATCGTTGGGTTGACCAAGTGCGCCGCGCTGGAATACGTGGTCGGGTAAGGAGGCACTGTTACCAGCACCCCCTCCCCTAAGAACCGTGCGTGCCACTTTCAAGGCACACGGCTCAAGCCTCTCAAAACGCCCCTCCCGCCAGGGTGAGCGCGGTGTGAACCAACAGCTTTCACAGCCTTCACGATACTGGTTTGCCGACGACGCACGTTACGGTAAACTTGCTGCCAGTTGTTATCCTGCCAGGGTGCACCGTAGCCCAGGCTCGCGCCAGTAGCAATAAGCTACTTCCATATCAAACGAATTCCTGTCTCTGCGCAATCGACGAACTATCTCGTGACGAAAGACCATGCGGAAGTCTGCCCGCTTTCGCGGGGAGTGATGTTGCCATTAACCGTGGCTCAACTCCTATCCACCTCATTACAAGATGGCCTTCGCTTGCTCCGCAATCCCATACCCGCACTCCTTTCAGCTCACCTTACGGCTTGCTTTCCTGCTCCAACCACAAGCAAGAGAAGTACGGGCTTACCACGTTCCTCGTTTGTCCCTGAGCGGGTTAGGTCTCGCCTCTACGCCGGTGACACCTTCGTCTGCGAGCCGTGGAGTTAGGAGCCACGGTCCCGATACTAATACTGGTCACTTACCTTTTGGTCCAAGCCTGTCAGCATCTTTGGCTTGTCTTCGGTAACGACGCTTAACAGCGATTCACATGTGTTGATC
>JACDCK010000277.1 GCA_013817595.1 Pyrinomonadaceae bacterium
CTCTGACCGCTGAGCACTGAGCCCGCCCAATCGTTTGCGCTCCGCAACCGGAAGGCTGGCAAGGCCTACGTTAAATCGCAAGAGCAGCCCCAGGGATATATCAAATTCTGAGGGTTGCGCCGGTTGGTGTTTTCGTTGTAAATCGCTTTCCAGACGAGAACGTAGCGCCGCGCCAAACGCTAGAATGGTTCCCGATGTGCCAGTGGCTTGCTGCCACGTTGCACTGCGCAACTCGCGCGCTGGGCGTTCGAATGCCGCTTGAACTTGATGACGCATATCACCCAGTTCTTTAGCTTTGGGAGGATCGGACTTCAGGAACTTCTCTGTCAGACCAATCGCACCCAGGTCGACGGAAAAGAGCGCGAGCGGCACTCCCTGGCGAAAGACCGAGATTTCAGTTGAGCCGCCACCGATATCTAGGTTAAGGTTGGTGGCTCCAGCGGTCGAACAGCTCTGACTCGCCGCGAGTCCTATCAGCCTCGCTTCTTCGACTCCGGAAAGGACCTCTACTTTTATTCCGCTCTTCTGTTCGACTTCCCTGACAAACTGAGAAGAGTTGTTCGCCTCGCGCACCGAAGCTGTGGCAGTAGCAATTATGCTCTCAGCACCGCGGGCCTCGGCAATCGAGCGAAATCGTTGTAGACATTCCACCGCGCGGTCGATGGCGGCCCGGCTGATATGCCCCCTGCGCAGCGTTTGGTGCCCAAGTCTGACAAACTCCTTCTCACGAGTTATGACGGCGAAAGAATCGCTGGCTGCCGCGTCAACGACTACCAGCTTAATAGAGTTGGAACCAATGTCGATTGCTGCAAGTTTCAAGTTTCTGCGCCTGGTGCGTTCTTATGGGAGGGGTGACTGTGTGAAAACTCGAATGAATTACGCTGAAAGCGTTCGCCAATTGGAGCCCAAGGTTGCTTCAACCCTGGGTCTACGCACAGCCCAAAGAATAGTAACGCCGCAGGTGTTTGTTAGAACCCGCACAACAGCCGACTCGCGAACTCTTCTTTCAGAGTTTAGATGTTATCTAAAAAGCTGGAGTCCCAGGGTTGAAGCAACCCTGGGCTTCAATTGGCGAACGCTTTCAGCGTAATTTGAGCTCGATTTTTCATACAGTCGCTACCTTCTTAGAAACATGTCCAAAAAGTCCTTATTTTTCGCCATTGGCAAGTTTCATCTCGTTATCTGCTTGTCGCAGACGAGCAAAGCTACTCGGTTCTGCAGTTGACTCCCTTCGCTGCCGCCGTCACAAACTGCACCATTGCCTCATTTCTGAGAACTCGAGGCTTTCGCAAGTGGCATTTCGACGGGATGATCGCTTTCGATTACGCGAGTTACCGCGCGCCTCAGCGTAGCGCCGACACGTCGCACAGAAGTCGAGGCGTCCAGGACGTGAAAACCATACTCCTGGGTCATGCGGTCAAAGACTTTCAGCATTCGTGTTTGGTATTCAATAAAGCTGTCGTAAAAATCCTGACCGAGGTGAACGTCCATGCCCGATTCCCAATAGTCAAACCCGCGCCCCGGCGTAAGCACACGCTCAACAAGTTCCTGGGCCGTATTGATCCTAAGATAAAAAATAGCGTCAGGAATCAAAGCAATTTGATAGATCGAGCGTATCCAGGGCGCATCAATCCCTCGCACCTCGGCGCGCGCAATTGCTGAGTAGATATACCTATCAGTGAGCACGATAAACCCGGACCTCAAGGCGGGCAAGATTTCGTTCTCGAGGCGATCGACGAAATCCGTCGCGTAAAACAACTGCAGTGTCAGACGACCGAGGGTGTGACCGGTCTTGGCTTCTTTAATCCCGCGCCCGGCGAGGACGGATCTAGTCATGCCCGTGTCGAGAACCGCGTGGCCTCGCGACTCAAGCCAGGTGCGCAGAAGAGCAGTGTGGGTGGACCGCCCGACACCATCGGTCCCCTCGATCACAATCAGTTTGCCACTGTATTCCTCATCCTGAGTATGTGGTAGTGGCGTGCCGTAAAACAGTTTTTTATTAATGGGATCTGAACCGCCTGTTTTCGAGATGACTCTTGATGAGTTGCCGAACTTCCCGCTGTTGCTGTTCGATCGAACGCGTGGCATCGATTAGAGTTAACCCAAACTCACTAACCATGCGATCGTATTCACCCAAGATTTTGCCCTGGAAGAGCGTGAAACTCTCTTCGGGATTCTCTGACCAACCCATATCAAGACCCGCCTCATAGTATTTTAATTGAGGTCTACCTGAAACTATGCGATCAATAGCAATGTCGAGGGGCGCGCGAAAAAAGAAGGCGATTGTGGGCTTCACGGCAAACTTGTAAACGTCGCGAACCCACGCCGGATCGCAGCCGCGCGCCACGTCGCGGGCGAAAGCAGTATAGATATAACGATCGGCCAGTACGATTGCCCCCGCTTTCAATGGGGGAATGATGTCGCGCTCGGTGCGGTCTGCAAAATCCGTGGCGTGAAGAAGGGAAAATGTCGCCGGTGTAAAAAGATGTCGTTTCTTTGCTCGTTTAGTCGTATCCTTGACCAGCGGGGACGAGTTCCACTCAGAAAAAAAGACTGGGTAACCTTCGGCCTTTAGCCATTGGTACAGCAACATGAGCTGGGTCGATTTGCCGCTGCCATCTGTGCCCTCGACCACAAAGAGCTTGCCAGGAAAGCGGTGTCGACCATACGGAATCATAGCCGGCATTCTGATTCACCGATGTTACACGAATGTGAACAGACCACGGAGGTGAACAGCGTTCATGAAGACACTGCTCCTGCTCAGGCATGCAAAGTCGAGTTGGAAGGACTCCTCTCTTCCCGACTTTGAACGACCTCTCAACGACCGTGGACGAAAAGCGGCCGACCTGGTCGGGAAATTCATAGCAAGGCAGAATGTTACCATAGATCTAGTGATCAGTTCCCCAGCGGTACGCGCGCGACAGACCATCGATCTCGTCCTGCGTGCGGCCCGGCGTTCGCCTGAACTGCGTTTTGACCAGCGTGTCTACGAAGCAAGCCCCACACGGCTGCTCGAAATCACATCGGAAATCGAGGATGACCGGAAATCTGTATTACTCGTTGGCCATAATCCGGGAATGGAGGAACTGCTTGCTCTGTTGGTGGGTGCCGGGCAGCACATGCCTACGGCCTCGCTGGCGAAGGTGTTACTGAGCAGCAAAAAATGGGACAAGGTCCTGGCAGAGAAGGGTGTCCTGGAGTCATTTGTAAAAGCAAAAGAACTAAAGCCCGAGGAAGTTGGTCGCCGGTAGTCCAATTGCGTATTAGTTAACTCTTCTAAAAAAGTTCCTGACTAATTTGGGCGGCACTCGATGAGATCACACGAAGTTTGGCAAATTTGCAGGTTAGGAAGGTGGGCAAAGCGCAGCGCGCCCCCGCTCCAGCGTAGCGTCACAAACTGTATTTTTCTTCAAGACTTCACTGGAC
>JACDCK010000076.1 GCA_013817595.1 Pyrinomonadaceae bacterium
TTATTGGGCTATGGCCGGGCGCGGGCGCGGACACGGCTGCGCGGATTGGTCGATCTTGTCTTCATCGTCGTGTTTGCAGTACCAAGCACGGTCCAGCCGAATATAAGTGATATCGGCCACCCAGAGCTGGTTGATCCCGGTCAGCTTCATGCGGCTGGCAAGATTCAGATACACCTCAAACTGATGTTTGGAATCAGTGGTGACTACGAAGGCGCGCGGCTGCATGGCCAGCAGATTGTCTGCCCGCATCAGCCGCGAAACGCGTTTGTGGTTCACCAGCATTCCGCGCCGTCGTAGTTCCGCCGTGATTCGCATGATAGAAGTGTCGAAGTTCCTGGAATTTATTATGACCTACGAGCCCTCGTTGGAGCCTTAGTAAACACAGACGCCCCAGCCAGAGTTACCTCACGGCCTCTATTACACGTATGGACCCCAGGGCCCCCAGATATTCCACCACTACATCCAGCTGAACTGGGCCATACGTCGCTGAGACTGCATTGCGGATGTCCTGCGCCGTGCGCCGGCCGTCGGCGAGATTCAAAACTTCGTAAGCATACTCGCCACCGGCCATGGGCCCCTTTCCTGGCGCAATCGCGAGAGCGCGACTCACTTCCGCTTGGAAACATATTCTCCAGACGGCTCAATTTGTTTCAGCGCGGTTATTTGACCGTTCTCTTCCACAAACTCAATAATTACATCGGCAAACTCCTGAACACGGAACTTGAGGCCTTTGTAGGGAACTAGCTTTTGTTCCGGCGCACCAGGAAAGACGAGGTAAAGGCCGCCGGGCTTTTGCCCGCTGTCCGGTTTCACGACCACCTGAAACTTGCCACCACTCGGAGTCTCGTATGTTCCGGCGAGGCGCTGCGCCACGGCGTCATCGAGAGCCTGCGCGCGGCGCACGAATGACGCTTCAGCTTCGTCCAGCGACATTGTGGCTTTGTCTATGTCGCCCTGTGGATTAGTGGCGAAGTTCACAGACCATTTGCCGTCCTGCTCGTCGTCGGGCGTATCGAAGCGGTCGTAATGAAAGTGCGTCATAGGAAAACGCATCTTATGAAAATCAAACTGGAGCGTATTGTCCTTAATGCCGATTTTCAAAATGCCGTAAGCCGGGTGCTCGTACTCGCCCACATAGTCTTGCAGTGGATGCGACGCCTTCGTGTTGGCCACGCGGCCGGCGCCGGCTTTGCTCCTCGCTTCCATGCCGGCCTTCTTATTCTTCAGACGGATTTCCAGCAGGCGATCCGTCCAAGGTGTCTGGTTCATGCCGAGCAGGCGCTCGTACACGTTGTAGGTGATGGCGTTGTAGAGCGGGGCAGTGTGGTTGCCGATCACAAACACAATAACGCCGATGCGCTCGTTGGGCATGAATGACACCTGCGAGTGAAAGCCGGGTAGGTCGCCCCCATGCAGCGTGAGCAGGTGGCCACGATACGAGAAAGTTTGCCGGCCCATACCGTACGCGCGATTCAAAATCTCCCACCAACCGCGCGTTTCGCCCAGTGTGTTGGGCAGAGAGATCGCGGGTTCGAGCGTGGCTTGTAGCGTCTTGGGCGGTAGGATCTGCTTGCTCCCATATTTGCCTTGGTTCATCAAAGCGGTCAGCCAATGCGACAGGTCCTCGATGTTTGAGATGATCGCCCCGGCCGCGGCCAATCCTTCGGTGTCTTCGTAGTAAGGAATCTTGTAGATCTCCATAGAGTCGCGCTTTTCCGTGAAGGGTACGCCGTAATCCTGAGCCTTCACCATGTCGGCGATGGAGTAAACCGTACTCTTCATTTCCAGCGGCTTCAGAATCCTTTCGCGGACGAATTCAGCCCACGTCTTTCCTGACTGCAACTCAATGGCGTAACCAACGCCCGCGTACATCATGTTGTTGTAAAGATACAACTGTCGCGGCGGCTCTTTAGGCTCGAGATATTTCAATCGCTCAAAGAGTTCTTTAGTGGTGTAGGTTGATTTGTACCAGATTGTGTCGTGTCGTGTGATGCCGGTGCGGTGGCCCAACATGTCGCGGACTGTAATAGTGGTGTTCAAATAGTTGTCATAGAACTGAATGGAGGGAACCGATTCGCGAACGGGCCGATCCCAGGTCAGCTTTCCTTCTTCCACCAGGAATCCCGCCGCCACAGACGTGAAGAGTTTCGTGTTCGAGGCGATGGGAAACAACGTGTTCGTTGTTATAGGTAGTTTCTTTTCATAGTCACGATAGCCATAGCCCTTGGCGAAGACGAGTTTGTCATTGACGACGATACCCACCCCAATGCCGACAGCGTTCCACTCCTTCATCGTCTTTTCCATGAAGGCGTCGAAGCCCTGGAGTTTTTGCGAGATGTCGGTGCCTTTGTCCTGAGAGCGGACGGGCATGGTGAATCCGAGAACGAGGATAAGAGTTAAAAGTACGGATTTTTTCGACGGATACATGATTCCTCCAGATGGGTCTTGTTGACTTCCGCCCGCCGAAACATTGTCGGCGGCGGTGCGACGCTTCGCGTCTTTGATTGTCGGCGCACGACTCCAAAACAGAGGCGAACTCCTCATTGGGCGCTTGCGAACGGGCGCGCGCCCTTCATCAATGTGATGCTATCGAACTTTGTCGCGATCATCTCGGGTGTAGCTTCAGACTCAGAATCAATCTTGACGCCGCGACTCTCGACTATCTGGACCTTCCTGTAGCAACGCCCGCCCGCAGAGATGATGTCGCCCGTCGTGCAGCAATGCTCGCTACACAGGTAGGCGACCGCGGGCGTGATGAACTCTGGCTTCAGCGCCGAAGCCATTCGTCCGGAATGCGCTGGACCCCAGCCTGGTCACAGCCAGGGGCGCGATGGTATTGATCAGGACGTTGTATTTCAGTGCTTCAAGCTTAAGCGAGTTCATGAAACGGACGATTCCCAGCTTCGCAGCGAAGATCGATTTCATGAACAGGTTGAAACCCCCAGCGGTCGTTTAATTTTGCAGTTCAATCATAGGGAAGTATTCCTGTGAAAAAAGCCGCTCAATCTTGGCTTTCCAGAACGCAGGATCCTACTTTTCCATGATTGCGCTGTGCAGCTTCTTGAGTGCGCCTTGCAACACTCCATCTTCACGCGCAATACACAGTCGCATGTAGTTGTCCCATTCAGCGCCGTCAACAAAGGCGTTTCCCGGCACCCCTGCCACACCGCCCCGGTCGATTAACCGCTCATTGAGCTGCATCGCATCTTCAAATCCTTTGGGAATACGTGCCCATACATAGAAGGCCGAGCCCGAATCGTAAACCTCGAATCCCACCTGCTCCAGCGCGTGAACGGCGAATCTCCTCTTGACTGTAAAACTCTCGCGTAAGTCGGTGTAGTACCGCGGATCAGTCATTAACACTTCTGACAGTGCGCGCTGTAGCGGCGTCGGCGAGCACACATAGAAAACGTTATTGGCCTTGTTGAGAGCAGACACGAGACGCGCGTCACCGTAAACGTAGCCGAGCCTCCAGCCAGAGATATTCCATGATTTGGAGAAGGAGTTGACTGTGATCGTTCGCTCCCACATGCCCGGCAACGTCGCGATAGAGATGTGCGGCTGACCAGCCACCACGTAGTGTTCATAGACCTCATCTACGATGCAGAGGAGATCGAACTCATGACACACAGCAGCAATAGTTTCGACCTCACTTCGGTTGAACACCTTGCCAGTCGGATTAGCCGGCGTACAAATAATGATGGCGCGCAAAGGGAACGTCTTGCGGTTCTTCAACTCTCGGCATCGAGCACGCAACTCATCACTGTCAAGTTCCAGATTCTTACTATGAAGCGGTAGCACCTCCGTGGTTCCACCCAACTCATTGAGAATGTGGCGGTGATAAGGATAATAAGGCTCAAAGACGAGGGCGGAGACGCTCCTGAGGTAAGTTTGAGAGATGGTTATCAGCGCTCCGGTTGCGCCGGGAGTGATTAGCAGTTGGAGCGGAACGGCTTCCGGATCGATCACGATTCCGTTAAACGCAGCGATTTTTTCTGCCACCGCGCTACGAAGTTCAAGTAAACCCTCCGCCGGGCCGTAGTGATTCTGGCTAGCTGCAATGATGCGGCTAGCGGCATCAGCCAAAGCGGGATTAATAGCCAACTCCGATTGGCCTTGCACGAGGTTGCCGCTGGAAGGCACAAGTCGTGTAAGCGCTCGAATATCAGGTCGGGATTTCGTCTTCATTGGTTTCATCAGCAGGGCCTGTGCGAACTTGTTATCACGTTCAATGACCTCAAGCTTTTTATTCTCTTTTTACTTAGGTCTTGCCACAACTCTCTTCAAGAAACTATAGGGAGGCAATGAGTCTTGCGAGCAAAGCGCCGCGCCGCGCAACATCGGATATCAAGATGTGCTCGTCTGCGGCGTGTGCGCCGCCGCCATCTATTCCAAGCCCGTCGAGGACCGGTACATCAAGCGCGGCGACAAAGTTGCCGTCCGACGCTCCACCGACCGATTGCTCTCCGAGTTCAAAGCTGAGACAAGCAGCTATGTCCCGCGCGTGCTGGTAAAGTTTCACTACGCCTTCGGTCCGCTCGAGCGGGCCACGATTGATGCCTCCCTTAATTGCAAGCTGTACGCGCTCGTCAAATGATCGCAAGTTGCTCATCAATTCATCGACGTCAATCTCGATCTCCGGCTCCGCCGCGACCACGTTGCTCCGGGTGCCGCCTCGCACAACGCCAACATTGAAATTCGTGCCGCTCGCGGGATCGCTCATCGAGTGAAACCTGAAGGTGTGGCGTGCGAGTTCAAGAATAGCGCTCGCCCCCGCTTCGGGATTCAGCCCAGCGTGCGACGCAATCCCGTGTGCCTTAACGTTCCACATGCCCACACCTTTGCGCCCAGTCTTCACTTGACCCCCAGGCGCGGGTGGCTCAAGCACAAGAGCGTGCGCCGCGCGCCGCGCCTCTTCTTCCACAAGCTGCCGACCGGTTTGGCACCAAGGATCTCATCTTGTCGGCGTTTCAGAAGAGCATGCATCGCCGTCAGTTGAGTGCGATCAGCGTGGTTCATGATCTGCCTGGCTCAAAGCTCCATGGGGAACAATAGTTGATAGCTAATGGATCTTTAGACGAAGTCCTTGACTTTCTTACCGTAGCTGAGGACGTAGACTCCAACCGCCTGATCGTTTCTGGATGCACCGTAGAAGTCATCGATTAAGTATCCCGAAGCTATCGCCTCCGTGAAGGCCCACCGTGTTGCTTCTCGCCACCTCGCCGCTAATTCCGGTTTCTCACGCTGGAGCGTGTTGATGTCTGCTGGGATTTCTACAATGAGTTTTTCTTGACCTAACACTTCCGCCGAGTCGTTTCTTTGCGGAAGATTGTCTGCGCTAACACGGACGAGGGAAACAATCTGTTCAGGTTCACCGAGTGTTTCCTTCCAGCTCGCCACCGTTTCCATTTTCTCGCGGACGCGCTGACTGTCGAGTGGCCAATTCACCCAGAGGCGGTCAGTGCCGCTGCCGATTTGATGCAAGAAGCTTGAGGTCTCTTCGCCGTAGAAATTAGTCTCGTATCGATCTGCCAGTACGCCAAGTTTACCGAAATTGAAGTAAGCATTCAGACTCTGTAGCGGATCGAATGTCCAGGTTATTCGGGTGATGCCCTGCGCGAGAGCTCGCTCTCGCTGCGCCAACTTGAGTTTATAGCCAAGGTTGAAGTTGCGATATGAGGGCGTGACCGCGAGCATGTGCGAATGGTGGACAGCGCGATCGCGCTCGTAGCCAACGAAACTGTACGCAAATCCGACGAGTGACGATTCGTCAAATGCGCCGACGAGAATGGCGCCCACTTCTTTCGTGGCGACGAGCATTGTAAGAGGCACAAGGTCGCGGTCGTCACATGCCCAAACTTTCTTTTGGAGCGATTCGACCTCTCGCATCTCCACGATAAGCTCTATGTCGCGGATAACGATGGACTGTTTTTCGGTTGCGCTAGACACGGTTAGAAAACGGGTGCTTGTTCTTACGGCGATCATTCCCGGCACCGTTTGCGTGGTGTCCAAAGGAAGTCACCGGGCTTTCATATTGACGGTTCGCGCGCGACTGCCAGGGATCATTCTGTTTTAAATCTCAAGGCAAGTCCCCATTAGATCCTTTCGGCTCACGGTACCATCGTGGCCCAGAGGCGTATTCTCTATCCGTCGGCCTGAGCCGGGTTAGTGCGCGTTTTGGATCGATGTGAGAGCAAGCTACGTGGATGGCGTTTATCGCAGCCGTCGGAGCGACATACGAATTAAGAAATGATGGGCTGACGACGGAAGCAACTACATGAGAGTCGCAGTAGCGTGCTATCGGTGTCGTGTCGCTGTCAGTGATCCCGAAGGTCGGCACGCCCTGTTTTCTGGCGCGCTGCACCGCCTCGACCGTATCCCTCAGACATTGCCCAAAGCTGATGGCCACGAGTACATCTTTCGGGCCTAAGACTTTAACCTTGTGTTGCAGACTGCCAGTGGTTCCAAGCGGCGCCTCAGCATCGAATCCAAGCGCCGACAATCCGTAAGCCAGGTAAAGGGCCAGCGAAGCCGCGAAGTCTAACCCGACAACGAGAACCCGACGTGAGCGCTTGATCAGTTTGGCCAATTCTATGATGCGCTGTCTATCAAGATCCGATTTCAATGTGTTTATGTTGTCGAGCGCCTTCTCCAAAGCGTGATCGATGTGATCAGCGACACTTCGCTTCTCTCGGGTGGCCGCTTTCAAGACTGTGTAGGGCGTGATACGTGATACGAAGTGCTGCCGGAGGTCCGCTGCGAAATCAGCATAACTCTGGTAACCCAGCACCTGAGTGGCTCGTAGTATCGTCGTCGCATCGACGCGATACCGTTTGGCCAGTTCACGGGAAGAGAGGAAACAAGTCTCATCAGCTGAGTCAAGGATGGCGCGGACCAACTGCCGGCGACGTGGGTTAAGTCCAGACTGCGTTTGCGCAAAGCGCGCCTCGAGGGCTGTAGCCTTTCCATCAATGTTACCAGAAATATCAGAAAAGCCCCGTGTCTTCTTGCGGGAATTAGATGTGTTCATCTCTTACCTCTCCGAATGCTTCGTCTGATTTACTCCAATATCCAGATTATTGACCGCGGTGCATTTCAGATCAATCCCCAAGCCCAACGGCACCTTTTTGGGTGCCCACTGTCGACGACTCTGGAAGAACGATGCCGGGCGGAAGATAGCAAATCGCGGTCCGGCATACAAGGAATTATGCAGCATCTGAAAACATTATTGACATTTTGCAGCAGTTGCGGTATATGCATGCGTGTTCAATTCAGCTCTCCCCCCTGTTCAATCGAGAATACCCCTATGACCCCCCCACGACGATTTTGTCTAATTGCGTTCCTGCTTCTTGTAGTGGTGTCGTTTCAGCCCGCGCATGGGCAGGAAGCTCCGCTCAATGGTTTTGATGACTATGTCAACAAAGCTCTACGCGAGTGGGAAGTGCCGGGTCTGGCAATCGCGATTATCAAAGATGATCGAATTGTGCTGGCAAAAGGTTACGGGTTAAGAAAGCTCGGCGATCCGGCGCCGGTCAACGAGCGCACGTTGTTTGCCATCGGCTCGTCCTCGAAGGCATTCACCGCCGCTGCGGTCGCAATGCTTGTCGATGAAGGCAAGCTCAAGTGGGATGACCCGGCGACGAAATATCTTCCGGACCTAGAACTGTACGACCCTTACGTTACCCGGGAGTTAACGGTGCGCGATCTGCTGTCTCACCGCAGCGGACTCGAACGGGGCGACCTGCTGTGGTACGGCACTGAGTATGACCGCGACGAGATCTTGCGGCGTACTCGTTATCTCAAGCCGACCTGGAGTCTGCGGAGCACATTCGGCTACCAGAACCTCATGTTCCTGGCAGCTGGACAGCTCATCGCGAGAGTGAGCGGCAAGAGCTGGGATGAGTTCATCCGACAACGCATCTTCGCCCCATTGAGTATGACCGCGAGCAGCACGAGCATCAAAGATCTAAAAAATGCCGACAACGTGTCATCTCCTCACGCCAAAATCGAAGACAAGGTTGAAGTGATCGCCTGGCGCAACATCGATAACATCGCGCCCGCAGGCTCAATCAATTCAAGTGTTGTAGATATGGCTCAGTGGGTGCGGCTGCAGCTCGCCCAAGGGGAATACCAAAAGCAGCGCCTCCTAAGCTCCGGCGCCGCTAAAGAGATGCATACGGCGCAGACTGTGATTCGCGCCGAACCGCCGTATTCGCTTTTGTATCCCGAAGCTCATTTTCTAAATTACGGGCTCGGCTGGTTCCTGCACGACTACCGAGGCCGAAAGGTAGTTGAACACGGAGGCGCCATCGACGGAATGAGGGCACAAGTCGCGATGCTTCCCGCGGAGAAACTGGGGCTTGTCATCCTCACAAACATGCACGGCAGCACCCTCTCACTTGCTCTCATGTACAGAATCTTCGACGCATACCTAGGCGTGCCGCAGCGCGACTGGAGCGCGGACTTACTGAAGACGATTAAGGGCTTCGAGGAACAAGGCAAGGCTGCGCAGAAGAAGCTGGAGGCAGAGCGGATCAAAGATACGCGACACTCGCTGGCGCTAGGAGAGTATGCGGGGACGTACAAGAACGACCTGTACGGCGAGGTGAAGGTAACGCACGAGCACGGCAAGCTCGGTGTGCGCTTTGGCCCGGCTTTCACTAGCGGTTTGGAGCATTGGCATTACGATACCTTCCGGGCAAAGTTCGTCGCTGCCGGCGTCACGAACGCTTATATAACCTTCGCGCTAAACGCGCAGGGCAAGATAGAAACTCTGACACTGAATTTGCCGGGTGTTGCGGACTATCCGTTCAAACGAGCACCGGAAACGGCAACCACCGCCGCCGTTTCTCTGAGCGAAGAGGAGCTCAAAAAGTTTGCAGGCAAGTACGAGTTGAAGACCCCGCCAGTCGAGGTGAGCGTAGAGATCGTGGGCGGAAAGCTCAAGGCAGTTGTGCCAGGCCAGCCGGTCTACACGCTCGTGCCAGTAGCTGCGAATCGCTTCAGTATAGAGGGAGCACCCTCTGGCTTCTTCATACAATTCGAGATGATCGAAGGTAAGGTCAAGAGCTTGACGCTGATCCAAGGCTCAGGGCCGAGCCTCGTTTTATTGCCGAAGCAATAGTATGAACCCCGACCCCTTCCTGACGGGTCGGGTTCTCTGCATTCAAATGTCGCAAGGACGGCGCTTAGAAGCCGTAGAGACAATCACGTGACCACCTGCATATCTGGAGGAAAGAAAGCAATGAGAAGCACCCAAATCATCCTTAGCGGTAGCCTCGTATGTCTGTTTTTTGGCCTGCCTGCCATAGCGCAGACCACTTCGAATATTGAGGGAACTGTGAAAGATCCTCAGGGCGCAGTGGTTGCAGGGGCGCAGGTCAAAGCAAGTTCCCCTGCCCTGGCCACGGAACGCACGACTACCAGCGATACAGACGGCTTCTACCGAATAACCGCGTTGCCGGCGGGGACCTACACGCTGTCAGCCTCGCAGACAGGCTTTGGCAGTCGTAATTTCGAAAGTCTTGAACTGACGCTCAATCGCACTTTGATTTTAGACATTCAACTCGAGGTTGAAGCACTCCAGGGAGATGTCCGGATCACCGCAGCCACTCAACTGATCGATCCCACAACATCATCAACGGGCGCGACCGTCACTCCGCAACAGATTCAAGATTTACCCGTCAACGGACGAGACTACCTCGACCTCTTGCAACTCGTGCCCGGAGTCGCCATCAACCGGCAAGTCGACCCTGACAGCGATGAGGCTACGCCGGTGCTGGGCGAGCGCGGCGGCAATAACAATTTTTTTATTGACGGACACCCGAACAAAGACACCGTCAACGGCGGACCGGCCGCTCAGTTTAATCAGGAAACGATCGCCGAGTTTCAGGTGCTGACCACAGGTTACAAAGCCGAGTTCGGACAGGCATCGGGAGGGGTAATCAACGTCATCACCAAAAGCGGCGGGAATGATTTTCACGGCGTTGGCTCGCTCTTTCATCGCAATGAGACTTTCGATAAGTCTAACTCTTTGGACGAGACGCGGACGGATGCGCCATACCTTCGCAGATTCGACTACAGCGTGGCTCTCGGCGGTCCGATTATTAAAGACAGAGTTTTCTTCTTCGGCTCGGCAGAGCGGATAACTGAAAACCGCCGCCTGAATTTCAATTTCCCGGTTACCGGAAACGCGGTGACCGATCGGCTGCTTCGCAACCAGGAGGAGCCGTTCGATAATCCAAATCAAAGCCGCGAGACACGAATCTTTTTTAAGCTAAACGAGCAGCTCGGGCGGCATCAATTGACCCAAGAGGTGAATTATACCAACGGACTCGTGAGAGATTTTCTGCCGCTCTCGGCGGGACAGAGTTTGCCGTCGTCGCGAAGTGACAGCGGGGCGCGGCATCTGCTTCTTGCGTTCGGCGACACAATGTTGTTGGGCGAACAGAGCAATCCGTGGATAGTGACGCTCCGCGGCGCATATCGCGGCGAGCCTTCAGATACTCGCCCCTCGCACCCGGAGGCGGGAGTAGGGACGAGATTTAACCCGTTCACCCGTCCAGGTTTTCTTTTTGGCGACCTGCCTCAGATTTTTTTCGGCAATTCACTGACGGCTTATAATGTGAACCAGAAATATACTTCATTCACGGCCAACGCAAACAAACGCTTCGGCGACCATGATGTGAAATTCGGATGGAATTTCCTGCGGACAAAAGTTGACGCCCTTAATCCGCGGGTTTTGAATAGTCAGGTCTTTTCCTCGGTCGAGGACTTTGCTGAGTTCGGACCCATATTTGGCGGCATTTCTTTACTCGCGGCAATAGGAGGAGTCACGCCTGAGGATGACGAGATTCATCTGCGGAACAATTATAACGGGCTTTTCGTGCAGGATGATTGGAAACTGCTGCGTAACCTGACCGTCAATCTCGGACTGCGCTGGGAGCACGACTCCGAATTCGAGGCCAAGCGAAACTTCGCGCCGCGTTTGGGTGTCGCCTGGGCCGTA
>JACDCK010000278.1 GCA_013817595.1 Pyrinomonadaceae bacterium
TTTCGCCCTGATCGAGGTCACCAGCGCCACCAGGTCGGGGTTCGCGCCCCTCCAGGAGGCTGGTGTTGCTCTCGACCACAGTGCCTGCACATATGAGGAGTCGGTAAAAACCTCTCCGGTGGCAGATGTCAGGGCCCAGAGTACCGCGTGGATGCTCGCCAGGACCTCGGCTCTGTCCACGTCCTTTGTATCGATGACTGCGCCCGAGAAAGTTTTGCAGTTGTCGCCAGATTGCAACAGCACTCCATACGTGGCATCTGCACCGGGGAACTGAGAGCCATCGCAAAAAGCTCTGGCATATCCCGCATTTTGCTGGTGTGGTAGAGCGCCGGTGGCGAGGTATGCCAGAATCGGTAGAAGCTCTCCCTTGTCTGTGAGGGCTGCACGTAGCGGGGCTGCGAGCGTGGGTGAAACCCACTTTTTCCAAATGTCTTCTGATGCGCTGTATAAACGTGTTCCCCTCCCATCAAGACAGTCAACTTCCACCAGTCCGAGTCTCCCCTTGCGGGCTAGCTGCAGCCCGTGCGGGAGCTCCCATCTCTTTGGGATAAAAACTGTGCGAAAAGTGTCCTTAACTCGCAGCGCGAGTGCAGTGCGCGCTTCTGGTGTGGCAAAAGCGCTCCTGGTTAGTGGGTCATTACTTAGTGCCCCGTTGTACATACACGCATCGAGTTTTGTTGCCGCCACTTCGTTGACCAGGCTATACAGGCCCATGCCTCCCTCGGCACAAGGGAGGTGAAGATATTTGGGGGTTTCTCCTCCTCTCAGGCCTAATTTCAGGTTCACCACTCCCGCCAGCAGCTTGTCCCAGCGCTTGAGATCATCGAGGGGCGCCTCTGCGGCGAGTAATTTGGCCTTTACACTCGGCACAATCACCTTGTTTATGATGCGGGCTGTCTGTGCTGCGGGGAGACACTTTCGTCGGAGGAGTTGGGCATGGTATTGGAGCTTGCTGTTGACCGCCTGGATCTGTGCGTCCCAAGAGAGGTTTACATTTATGAGTGTGCCTAGGTATTTGTAAGAGTTGTCCCCCCGCAAGATGGGGATTTCATAGGAGACTGTTGGGTGGGGCGGGTCGTTGACTTGTAGTGTGAGTCGATCTAGCAAGGGGCAGTTGGTCATTGCTGCTGTCTTGCTTTTTCCACTCAGGTCTATGCCCAGTTCGAATTTCGCCTGGTGGAGGAGTTTTGTGAGTCGGAGCGCATCTCTCCTGAATTCTTCTAGGGAGTGTGAGACAAGGCTGAGGTCGTCGACGTAGCCAAGCAATTTTGCTGTTAGGCGCGCGTGTCGTATGATCGGGTCGAGCACCAGGTTTAGTATGGTGGGTGACAGCGGGCAGCCTTGCTTTACTCCAATGCTGATCAGAAATTCCAGGGTGCGCGCGTCGCCCTCGAGTAGAATTTGGGCGAAGTTATCCCGATAAATGCGCGCCAAAAATGCGCGCACTTTCGGGGGAAACCCCATTGCCTCCAGGGTGCGCTCGATCAGTGAGTGATTCACTCGGTCAAAACATTTCTTGATATCCACGAAAAGAATGTAGGTGTTAAGACCCTGTGCGTTTGCTTTGCGGATGAGTTCCTGCAGCATCAAGATCTTGTCCACACAGCCACGCCCTTTGCGGAAGCCGCCCTGTTCATCGGCAAGGATGTCGTTCTTTTCAAGTAGTGCGTTTATTCTTGCTGTGAGCATTTTCATCAGCACGCGGTAAGCAGCATCTGAGATGGACACTGGTCGGTAGTTACCACATTCTAGTTTGTCTCCTGATTTGTGAATGAGTTTGATGATTGCTGACGACCATTCCTGTGGCACGTCGTGCAGGGAGAACGCTTCGTTGACACAGTTCAGAAGCATTTGTTTCCCGACTTGGCCTAGATGCTTTAGGCATTCAGTTGGGAGGTCGAGTGCTGCTTTCCCGTCCTTGGAGAGTGCAAGTGCGCTCTCAAGTTCCGCGTAGGAGAAGGGCGCTTCCATTGCGGCCGCGTTTGTGTCCCAGTGAAATTTCTCTTTGTAGATGCCTTCTGTTCCTGCGAGCCAGGGGATGTCCTGCCACTGTGGGAGCTGTTCGCCTCCTGCATAGATTTTGGACCAGTATGTGCGCAGGACCTCTTCGAGCTCATGACCCTGCGCGACCCGTGTCCCTGAGGGGGTGTGTACCTTTAGTGCTGTGATGCAGTCTGCGCTCTTTGCCTTATCAGGGTTCGCTTTCTGGAAGAAGAGGCGCGGGTTTGTGATCTCTGATTCTAGTATTCGTTCAACATAGCCGTTAATTCGTTCGCGTTTCTCTTTTTGAATAAGCGCGCGAAGAGTCTTGCCCATCGTTTTCTTTTTCTTTTTAATCTCTGAGTACCAGCCGTCTGTGTCACGCGCAGGGTATGCTCCTGACACCTCTGCCGCTTTCAGCATGTGCCGAGAAGGGGGGTCATGGTGGAGGTGTCTTTCAATGAGTGAGCGGTTGATGTGTTTGAGCCCTCGGGCTACATTCTCGGCCTCAGGCGAGAGGGCCGGGGCCTCGCGCGGGGGTTCAGCTACGCGAAGACCTACGCTTCGTTCAGAGGTCACTGCGGCCCACATAATCTCGCGAAGCTGGGGCCACGTGGGCGCAGTTTCAAGCTTGGAGCAGAGGGATTCACTCACTTGGGTGTATGTCTCTCTGCGCGCGAGCAGTTTAAAACCGCTCTGGTTCACCCGCGGGGCTTTTGGTGGTGGTGGGGGTTGTTCTGGAGGGGGAGACACCTGGCCCAGAGAGATTTGAATTGGGCAGTGGTCTGAGGCCCAGGAGAGGAAAGGTAAAATCGTGCACGTTTTAATTGGCCTTTGTTCTATCGCTGTTGTGTGGTCTTGGAGCACCGCGTCAATTCTTGACGCTTGTTGACTGCCGTTACGGCAAGATCGGAGGAAAGTGTATTCGCGTGTGTTCGGGTTCTGAAGTCGCCACACATCATTGAGGATCGCTCCTCTAAGTATGTCGCTGTACGCGGCAAGCTCCGAGGTGCGTGTGTCGATTCTTGCTCTATCCAGCGAGGGGTTACTCACTACGTTAAGATCGCCCATCAGTGTCACTCTGTTCCCGTCGGCCTGTAGGTCTTCAGCGAATTCCCCTACACGGGACCAGAAGGTCTGTTTTGCTGCGTGTGGGCCGTGTACTCCCCATATGACATGTTTGACATTGTTTATAGTTGTGTGGATCGTGAGACAGCAGTGTCCCTGGACTGTGAGTTTCTTGACTTTGTAGCTCGTTCGCTCAAGGAGGTTGTTGTTAACCAGCAGCACCTCACCGCGTGCGAAGCGTGCTGGGCCCACGGCCGATGTGCGCTGTGCCGGCACATAGTACATGGAGTATCCTTTGAAGAAAGCCTCCAACTTGGTGCCATAGCTGTCGAAG
>JACDCK010000279.1 GCA_013817595.1 Pyrinomonadaceae bacterium
GCGCTGACGAGCAGATCATCGCCACGCTGGGTAACCTTGCCGACCAGCAACGCTCGAACGCCCAAGTCACGCGCCACCGCCTGCGGATCTATCTGTTGCCCCTTGTAGCGGGTGACAGAGCTAAATGAGATCACCTTAAGATCAGGCAATTGCGAGAGGCTGTTGATGAGACTTTCGGTGATGCCGTCAGAGAGATATTCTGTGTTCGGGTCGGCACCGACATTGACGAAGGGCAAGGCTGCCAGAGAATTTATCGTCGTATCACTTCTGGCGAAGTGAAAATAGGCACTGGCTGCTAAGGCGATGATAAGCATTGCGACCGTGAGCGCTACTGCCTTCTGATGCCGTTTGATCCCGCTGATCAGATATTTAGCACTCGATGTCAGACGCTTTACTTGTTTACCCGTTCGATTCGCTAAGTCACCTGCTGTTTCATTCCTGGCCGCGTATTCTAATTCCTGCTTCAAGCTCTTGAGCTTTCCGGCCAACTCTTCAATTGTTTGATAGCGTTCCTCTCTGCTTTTGCTCAGCGTTCTGCTGACGATTTCTTGCAATTCGGCTGGCACTGCCGGCCTGCAGTGTTCAAGCGGTTGAGGCTCACGATCCAGTATCGAGACGATGACGTCACTGGTGGTGTCACCTTTGAAAGGTGCTTCACCTGTCACCATCTCATAGATCATCACACCCAAGCTCCAGATATCCGTACGGGCATCTACCGCCAGCCCCCGCGCTTGCTCAGGTGACATGTAGCTGGAGGTGCCCATCACCACTCCAGTGTCTGTTTTCGGTCGCGCTCCAGCAGGTTCGCCAGCCCGAAGTCCAGCACCTTCACATAGCCATCGCGACGCATCATGATGTTCTCCGGCTTAATGTCGCGGTGCACGACTCCAACCTCATGCGCCGCCGCTAAGCCAGAGGCAATCTGACCTGCCACGTCAAGTATTTCACTCAACCGCATTTGTGCGCTTATCATGTGCTGGCGCAGTGTCAGACCGTCAACGTACTCCATCGCGATATAGTGACGATCGTCCGGAGTCTCACCTACTTCATAGATCACACACACGTTCGGGTGATTGAGCGCCGAAGCGGCATGTGCCTCTCGCTCGAAGCGGCGCAAACGGTCTTCATCTTTGCTGAGGTAGGTGGGCAGCAGCTTGAGCGCAACCCTGCGACCGAGCTTCGCATCCTGCGCCAGATATACCTCTCCCATCCCACCGCTTCCAATCTCACGGACAACTTGGTAGTGGCCGATTGCCTGTCCAATGAGTGATTCACTTCGAGAACCTGCCAGAGATTCAGCGGCGAGTGCGACGGCAGGTCTCTCCATGAAGCTTTCACCGTCTTCATAAGAGGTGAGCAGGGATTCGACTTCACCGCGCAGGGATTCATCACCGTTACAGGCCTGATCGAAGAAGGCAGAGCGCTCGTCAGGTGCGCGCTTAAGAGCGGCCTCAAATAGCTCCTTAATGTGGTGCCAAGTCTCAGGTGTCAATGTCTTTCTCTTCTCGCGCGGCACTTCAGCCTAGACAGGTGAGATTAGATCTCATACTTCACTTCGTCGCCAGCGTTTAGGCGTCATCGTTCTTCTCTCTGGCTTTCAGCAGGCTCTCGATAAAAGCCTCCACGTTGACCTCGCCCCCGTAGAGTCGCTCGCACAGGCGGCGTCTGATTTCAACCTCGGAGAGTCCTGCTGGGAAGGAGGCCAGTATCATGGTGCGCGCCGCCTCGAACATGCGGCTCCCCATCATCAGTCGCTCGGCGCCGGGACGGGCCATCAGTTTTTCCCGCACCATCTGCGCGATTTCGCGTGGCGTATCATTCATTGCTTGCCCGATACCTCCTCCAGCAAATCCCTCACGCCCAGCATCAACGCCCAGCTCTCCAGGTAACCCATGTCACACTCGGGTGTCAGCAGATTGCGGACATCCCGCAACTGCACCTCCGACCTTGAATCTTTCGCCCAGAAGAGTTTGGAGAGAATCAGGTCCTCCCGGCTGACAATCCAGGTCTGAAAATCAGTCAGTGTGATTTCTCGCCGGCCAGCGAACTCCTCCTGCCGGAAAGGGTCGTTTTTGAGAACGATGCAATCCACCTTGATAACGCTCTCGTGATGGATGAGGTTGAATACCGAGCGGCGCGAGATCGCATCGGCGACGGCTTCCGGTGAGACGTAGTAGTCCGGCTCGAAGAGGCTCACGATGGTCTCGGCGTCCAGGGCCGTGATCGCGACCACGAGATCAATGTCGCGGGTCATGCGCGGCTGGGCGTAGTAATTCATCGCCACTGAGCCGGTCAGCATAAAGGCGATTCCAGCAGAGTTCAGTCGGAGCGAGACATCGCGCAGAATATCGAGTTCGGTCTGGATCATTAACGTTTCATCGTGCGACTGCCACTGTTGGGCGGTGATACTTCATTCCAGAGTCATCACCCAGATGTCTGTTTCCGTTGTTACAAGGCTAAAATAGATCATGCGATCGTCATGAGAGAGCGCAACTCCGTAGCCAAAACGGTGCAGGGCGACGGACAGGACCTCGCGAGCCTTTTCTGACTGGCTGTCCGCCAGGTAGAGTCTCCCTCAGTATTGAAACAACATCCTGCGGCCGTCTGGAGTGCGCTCCAGAGCGGACTCAAATAGTTCCTTGATGTGGTGCCATCTCTCAGGTGTCACGATCTTTACTTCTCGTTGATCTCGCGCCGCACTCCAGCGAGATAAGTGAGGTTAAGTCTCACAATTCTTACTGGAAATTCTCCACCAGGGTGATGTCCCCGCCGCTCTGGTCCACCTGCGCGTAGAGTATCCATCCGCCATCGGGAGAAACGGCGAGGCCCGGATTCCCCAGTGCTGGGTCTTTCTCCACCACGGCGACTTGCGTTACCCGCCGCGTAGCAAAGCTGAAGAATTCAATGGTAGGGTGTAGCTTCACCTCTACGTTGACGAAGTAAATGCCCCCGTCCACCACCGCCCAATAGCCCCAGTAACCTAATTTGGGCTGATCAAGTACCGGGGCCTCCTTTCCGCCCTCCACTGCAACCCTCCAAATCCCTGGCTTATGCGCCGTATAGTAAACAAACTTGCCGTCGGGAGACTCGAAGGCGGCGAACCCTCCTTGCTTCGTCACCTGCACCGCCTCGCCTCCTTCGGCAGGTACTTTCCACACCTGATGATCTCCGGTCCGAGTGGAAGCGAAATAGATCCAGCGCCCATCTCTCGACCAGCTCGGTATCACATCGTCGGAAGTCTCCGTGGTGAGACGGCGCGGGCTCCCTCCTTCTGCGCCCGTTACGTAGATGTTAGAGTCAGAGTGGGTTTCTATGCGAGCATCGAAGGCGATGTGCCGCCCATCGGGAGACCAGCGCGGTGTGCCTGTGGTGC
>JACDCK010000077.1 GCA_013817595.1 Pyrinomonadaceae bacterium
ACGCTCCATCACCCTTATCCTTTGCGCCGACTTGGCGTCATCACCTAAGGCAGGAGCCGGATGCGTTAGCAGCGCTCGTCCGGATCTGTGGAGGGGGTGATTAGTAATAGTCATTCCTACTCCGACTTCGAAACACGGTTTGTCCTTAAAAAGCTGCCAGTTTCCGCGCCGCGTCCACCACGTCTTTCGTCTCCGGCAGGTAGTAGTCCTCGAGGGGCGGTGAGTAAGGCACCGGCGTATCGATTGAGGCGAGCCGCAACACGGGCGCATCCAGCCATTCAAAAGCTTCTTCGCCAATCAACGCCGCTATCTCGCCACCAATGCCGCCTGTGCGCGATGCTTCGTGCAGCACCAGCGCTCTGCTGGTCTTCTTAACACTCGCCACGATTCCCGTTTTATCGAGGGGCGCGAGGGTGCGCAGATCGATGATCTCGACGTCGAGACCTTCCTTCTCCAGCTCCTCGGCAGCATCGAGCGCCGTCAGCACCATGGCACCAAAGGTTATGATCGCAAGATCCCGGCCTTCACGGACCGTGCGGGCCTTACCAATCTCTACGATGTAATCGTCAGCAGGAATCTCTTCACGCAAGCGAGGCAGCCGGTAAAGTTTCTTGTGTTCGAAGAAGAGCACTGGATCAGGATCGCGGATAGCGGCCTTGATCAGACCCTTCGCGTCGTAGGCGGTGGATGGTTCAACCATCTTCAGGCCCGCGGTGTTGAGAAAAAACGATTCCGGATTGAGCGAGTGGAACGGTCCGGTGCGCAAGCCGGAGCCGCATGGACCACGAAAGACTGCCGGAACGCCTGCGCCCCAACGATAGCGGCATTTGGCAGCGTAGTTGGTCAGCAAATCAAATCCGGCTGAGATGAAATCGATAAACTGAAATTCGGCAACCGGCCGCATGCCCATGAGTGCCGCGCCACAGGCAGCCCCAACAATCGCGCCTTCTGAAATGGGTGTATCAATGACCCGCCCGTTGCCAAACTCATCAATCAGACCATCCGTGACTTTGAATGCTCCGCCATAAGCGCCTACATCCTGACCCAGCACGAAGACAGTCTGGTCGCGTTCCATTTCTTCCCAGATGCCCTGACGTATGGCCTCCACCAGGGTTACCACACCGCCACGCTCGGGTCGTGCTGACCGGTGTTCTTTTTTGAGTGCGGTGGACATGGTCAATCAGGCTCGATTTGTTCCGAGGTCACTCAACCTCGATGCCTCGCTCCTTTCCGATGCCGCGCGCTTTCATGACGACATCATCATCCACGGGTTCGGCGCCACCCATCCATCCCTGAACTTCTTCGATCGGTCGTCCCAACGCAACGGCCAGTTTCTCATCGCTGCCATTGAAACCATTATCGCGCAACCGTTTGAGTAAAGCGCGACCTTCCGTTTCATTCGTACCACGATCATCGACCGGCTGGTTTGTTAGTTCGTTCTTAGCTGTACTCATTTTCTCCCCTTGGTTCTAGGTTTGCTTGTATTGGGGGCTCTCCATAAACTCTGTTTGGCGTTACTCTCTTACTTAGCGTACTTGGTTGCGATGTCTGGGCTCCTGGGATTCACAATTAGCCGCTGCTGTTTCGGATCTATTACCACGTCCAAATCCTCTAGAGGAATTGAACCCAGCAACGGCTCCTCCGCACCGGGCAAGACTACAGCTCTGACAGTAGTCGAGCGGTTTTCGAAGCGTATCTCGACTGGTCCTACAACTTCACCCTTGACCTCGCTGTCGTCAGCCAAACGAAAGACTTGCTCCTGTATCAGAGGCAAGTCGAGTTGTTGTCTAATATGATCGGGGATGACCATCATGTAAGAACCACTGTCGACCATTGCTCTTATCCGCATTCGTTTGATTTTGTCCTCCGCCAGTAATCTCCGACGATGCAGTATAAGATCCTCAGTACTTACTAGTTCGATTTCGGCATAAACGAGCCCCATTTTCGATCCTCCGGTGGGTGAGACAACCTTAGGAACTTCTTCAGACCTTCTCTTGTTTGCGGGTAAAAGCATATTTAGCTCTTCAGAACCTGCGGCCGGAATGCCGGCTCCACGATGCTGTTGTCGAACACTCTATACGCGGCCTGCTCGGGCTCGGGCATCGGTGAGGATTCAGCCCAGGTGCAATCTTCTTCAATCTCGCGCATGACATCCCCTGTGATTTCTTCCAACTTTTGTTTATCGGCCAAACCCGATTCCGTTAGATACCTTTCGTAGCGATCAAGAGGATCGTTGTGTTTTTCCCACCATTCAATTTCACCCGATGGGACGTAGCGCTGATCGTCATGCTCGGCGTGACCTTTGCGGCGATATGTTTTGGCTTCAATCAAAACCGCGCCACCACCTCGTCGCCCGAATTCAACCGCGCGCTTCGTCACTTCGTAGCAAGCAATAACGTCATTGCCATCCACGATGTGTGCGGGAATGCCATAGCCAGCGGCCTTCTCCGCTAGATCTTTCACCGCAGTTTGCAGGCTGGTAGGCGTAGAGTAGGCATAGTGGTTGTACTCAGCGACGACAATCAGCGGCAGGCGCTGAACGGCGGCAAAGTTTAATCCTTCATGAAACGCGCCGGTGCTCATACCGCCGTCACCGATGTATGCGATGGCCACGGTTGGTTTCTTTCGCAGGCGCGCGGCCAGCAGCACCCCGGTCATTACCGGGATCATGTCGCCTAAGTGTGAGATAGGTCCGATAAACCCTTTCTCCAGGTCTCCGAAATGGATATTGAGATCGTGGCCGCCAGATGGTCCCCAGGCTTTCGCCATGTACTGGGCAAATATCTCGCGAGGTCGAATGCCCTTTACCAGGACGGCGCCAAGATCCCGGATCAAAGGTGTAATGAAATCCCGCGGCTGTAGTGCATAAGCGCTGCCCACCGCAGTCGCCTCCTGGCCAAGTGACCGAAAGACTCCGCCCACAACTTTGGTCTGGCGATAAAGATTGACGAGCCGCTCCTCAACCAGACGCGTGAGTTTCAGATAGCGATATAGCTCAAGCATCTGCTCGGGTTTGAGCGTGGTGTCACCGGTGCAGCTTAATGGTTTGCCGTCCTGCGGTTTGCGCGGCGCGTACTTGGTAAAAATGCGCAACTCGCGGGGCCGCGGGTGAGGCCGACGGTGCCGCCGATCCCGGCTTGCCGGCCGGCGCTCAGTTGTTTGTGGTTTCTCTTGGTCCATTAGTCAGAATACTACTAGATATGCACCGCTAGCCCGTGCACGTCTTCTGCCGCTTCCATCACCGCCTCCGAGACCGTGGGATGCGCGTGCATCGTGCGACCAAGTTCTTCAGCGGTCGATTCAAGCTGCATCGCTACGCACGCTTCGGCAATCAACTCAGTGGCGTGTGGGCCAATAATGTGCACACCTAAAATTTCGTCATACTTTGCTTCGCTCACAATCTTAACGAATCCTTCTTCCTCGCCCAGGATGCGCGCCTTGCCGGAAGCGGAGAAGGGAAACTTGCCCAGCTTAACTTCATAACCCATCTCTCGCGCTTTCGCCTCAGTCAGACCAACGGAAGCAACTTCGGGATCGCAATACGTGCAGTTGGGCACAAGTCTCAGATTGATTGGCCTTACATCCTTATGTCCAGCGATGTGCTCGGCGGCAACGATGCCTTCTTTTGAAGCAAGGTGCGCCAGCAGCGGTGTGGGCACCACGTCGCCAATCGCATAGACACCGTTCTCACCGGTCTGTTGAAACCCGTCGACCTGGATGAAGCCTTTCTCGACCTTGATCTTAGTTCCTTCGAGCCCCAGACCTTCTGTGTAAGGCATTCGGCCAACAGCGACGAGCAGCATTTCCGCTTCCAGCTTGACCGCTTCATCCTTCGAGGTTTTACCAGTTACCACCACACCCATGTCGCTCCGCTCGAGTTTCTCCAGCCTCGTATCGACTTGAGATTTGAGGCCGCGTTTGCGGAATGATTTCTCCAGCTCCTTTGAGACTTCTTCATCTTCGAGCGGGACTAGCCGAGGCAGCAACTCTACGAGCGTTGTCTCTGCGCCGAAACGCGAGTAGACCGAAGCGAACTCTACCCCCACGGCGCCCGCGCCCATGACAATCAGCGACTTGGGGACCTCTTTGAGTTCCAGGATGTGATCACTGTTAACCAGGCGCTGTCCGTCGGTGTCGAATCCGGGAATCGGGCGCACCACAGAACCGGTGGCGATGATGATGTTTTTGGTGTTGACGGTTTCTTTCTTGCCTTCGCCCTGGGTAACTTCGATCTTGCCCGGCAGCGACAGCTTACCCGTGCCACTGAAAGCCGTGATCTTATTCTTCTTCATCAGGTACTCGATACCCTTTGAATTCTTCATCACGACTTTGTCTTTACGCTTTTGTACGTTTGCGAAGGCGAGCTGAATCCCGGTTGCCTCAACGCCAAAGTCAGCAGCGTGTTGCATCTGTTCGTAAACGTGGGCTGACATCAAGAGCTGTTTGGTGGGAATGCAGCCGCGCAGCGTGCAGGTGCCTCCTAGGCGTTTGTCTTTCTCGACGATGGCCACCTTCAAACCTAATTGGGCGGCGCGAATTGCCGCCACATAGCCACCCGGGCCGCTGCCGACGATCGTTACGTCAAACTGTTCGATAGCCAATTGTTAACGTTCCTCTCCTAAAGGCAGTTATAAGTGATGAGTGATAAGTGATGAGTACATGCCATTTGCTTATTTCTCATCACGTATCACCTACCAAGGAAGTAAGTGCTTTCCTGAAAGACGGGCATTATAATCATTTGCTAGCCCAACGGCCAATTGCCGCGGTCGTTGGTAGATGCAGGTTCATTGACCGGTCGCTCAGCGCCAAAGGCGCAAAATGTAATAGCCTGGGCCAGCGGCCCAGGTGTCAGGCCAATGGATTGACGAGCGCTGAAGGCGCGGAATGATTTGCCCCGACTCCGTTCGGCTGGAAACTTTACCCATCAGCGATAACATCTACATATCGCGCCTTCACCGCTTAACCCTTGGCGTTCATTGAACCTGGGGGCGTTGCCCAGGGCGTTGCCCCAGGGCTGTTACATTTCGCGCCTTTGGCGCTGAGGTTGCTAGGCCAAACACACATTACTGTCTGAGTCTGAGCCATGAAGCATTCCGAAGAATTCCTAAGACTAGTCAACGATTCCAAGAGCCGTATCCGCGAAGTGACGGTAGAACAAACGAGAGAACGGATTGACGCCGACCCGAGTGTGAAGCTCATTGACGTACGCGAGGACAACGAGTGGCAGGCGGGTCACGTCGCCGGCGCCGTCCATCTCGGCAAGGGCATTATTGAACGCGACATTGAGGAGAAGGTCCCTGATAAGTCTACAGAATTGATTCTTTACTGCGGTGGTGGCTACCGCTCCGCGCTTGTCGCCGACGTGTTGCAACAGATGGGCTACATTAATGTCTTTTCAATGGCCGGGGGCTGGAAAGCCTGGAAGGAATCCGGCGCACCGACCACTTTAGTATGAAAAAACTAACCACGAGGTTAGCCTGTTTCGTTACTCCACCCAATCCGCAATAAACACATTAGTCTCGCCGCGAGCCTTCGCGTTGCGATTTGAGGCAAACACAATTTGCTTTCCGTTAGGCGAGAACATTGGAAAACCATCAAAGGTGTCGTTGAAGGTGATGCGCTCGAGCCCTGATCCGTCGATGTTAATTTTGTAGAGATCGAAATCCCGTCCTTTGGGGTCATCCATGTTTGACGAAAAGATGATTCGTTTGCCGTCCGGAAAGAAATAGGGCGCGAAGTTAGCTTTGCCATTCCGAGTAATTTGCCGTTTGTTAGAACCGTCGGCATTCATCACCCAGAGTTCAAGGGTGCTGGGACGGATCAGGTTGTCCTTGAGCAGGCTCTGATAATCATTCTTGTCCTTTTCCGTTTGCGGGTGATGCGCCCGATAGACGATCTGCCTGCCGTCCGGCGAGAAGAATGGTCCACCATCGTAACCGAGTTCATTGGTCACCCGACGGACATTTCGGCCGTTTGCATCCATCGTGTAAATATCGAGATCGCCATCTCGCATTGAGGTGAAAACTATCTTTTTACCGTTCGTCGAGATCGTCGCCTCGGCATCGTAGCCGGGCGTCTTTGTCAGTTGTTGGATCTGTGAGCCATTTGGGCGGGCAATGAAAATGTCGTAGCTGGGGTAGATGGCCCACACATAGCCCTTGGAAAAATCCGGACGCTGCGGACAGGCGGTTCCGCCCAGATGCGTCGATGAGTAGAGCACGCGGCCCAGGTTAGGGAAGAAATAGGAGCACGTCGTTCGCCCGGTGCCGTTCGAAATCATTTTTACGGCGGACCCGTCTACATTCATCGTATAAATCTGGTCACACTCGCGGCCGTCGCGCGTGGACTGAAAGATAAGCTTTCGACCACCCGCTGAGAAATAGGCTTCAGCATTTTCACCACCAAATGTTAACTGCTTGATGTTACCGAGGTGCTCCTCGGTTTGAGGGGGTGATGCAACGGACGATTGCACCGCCGGTGACTGGCCAGGTGTCACCAGAGTTACAAATAGAATTCCGATCGCAAACAAGCAAGCTAATGATTTCACTGGCAAGAGTCCTATTCTAAAGAATGAATACAGGTCACTGAATTTATGCGTGGGTGGCAGTGGATGCAACCCGCCCCCCAGTCTTGGCGATCGTGCTCGACTTACGCCAGCGAATAACCAGCAGCACCAGCGCGGTGATACCGATGAGAATGCTGATCAACTGCGATGTGGAGAGACCAGTTAAGGACGTCAAACCCATGAGTTCGCTGCGCTTGTTGTCGCGAACGAACTCAATCATAAAACGAATGACCGAATAGATTAGGGCGTAAAGGAGTATTACTTGTCCGCTAAAACGTCTGTGCTTATGCAGCCACAGCAGAAAGAGGAACACTATGAGCATTGATAACGACTCGTAGAGCTGCGTCGGGTGAAGATGAACGTCAGGAGGGACACCAGTAATCTGATGTCCCAACTCCGTGAACTTCACTCCCCAAGGCAACGAAGTGGAGGTACCCCAACAGCAGCCGGCGGCAAAACATCCCTGGCGGCCGAAGAAATTTCCGAGGGCGATGCCCGGAGCGCACGCGTCAGCAGTTTTCCACCAGGGCAGACTGTAATGCCGCATCAGAAAGTATCCGGCGAGGATGGCACCGAGCAGCCCACCATAGAAAACTCCGCCCGAACGGAGGAAGTCGAGCGAGAGCAACTGCAGCGGGTTCTCCTGATACTCGGGCTCGACAAAGAACATCAGGATCTTCGAGCCGATAAGCGACGCCAGGAGCATCCAGAGGCTCAAGTCGTATATTTTTTCGCGGGGTAATCCATCACGGGCTGCGAGTCTGACCGTGATCAGGAGGGCGCAAAGAAAAGCGAGCGCGAGAAACACGCCGTACGTGTTGATGGGAAAGTTGCCGATGCGAAACAGTTCTGGATACATGAAATTCGTTCTTTGTATTTCATCCTTTGGGCCTTGTATCTCGGGATGCGAGAAGACATACAAAGTACAAAGTACAAATCACAAAGTTCACAGCTCACGACAATTGGGATCCGAGTCTCTTGCCACTGACTACTGCCTACTGACTACTTACCACTGCCCTTTTCTCTCTTCTTCCGTCAAGAATCATATCGTAGGCCAGCAGACCTGCGCCCACGCAGATGCTCGCGTCGGCGACGTTGAACGTGGGCCAATGATACGAGCCGGCGTGCACCGAGATAAAATCGATAACGTAGCCGAGCCGCACGCGGTCAGTCAGATTTCCGGTAATGCCTGCCAGCAGCAATGTGCACGCACCCAGGATGCGATCGTCGTTGCGCGGCGTCCGCATGAAATAGTAGAGCACAGCGACGGCCGCGGCGAGCGCGAGAATGACAAAAAACCAGCGCCCAAAGGACCCACCTTCCTGTAACTGGCCAAAAGCAATGCCTCTATTCTCCGTGTAAACAAAATCCAGGAAGCCATTGATTATGGTTCGGTCATCACCGAACCGGAGCGCACGTGTCGCCCATGCCTTGCTTGCCTGGTCAGCCATGTAGATGCCCAACGCGGCAAGCAGATAGCCTGCGCGCCAGCCGAGACGGGCCGATGCGGTTTCTCTGAGTGGAACTTCGTTCATGCGCCTGCAAGGATTATAGACCCTAAACTTTGAAAGAGTTCGCAAGTCGGCTGTCTCGCGGGATTTAGCCAACACCTTCGGCGTTACGAATAATCAAGGCCTAAGGCAATTCTGCTAGAGCCTCTCCGCGAGTGGCGAACTAACCAGCCTCCCGCTCAATCTCTTCAAGGGCTGGCACGCAGCGCTCGCAAACAGTGGGGTAACGGGACGACTCTCCTACGCGAGTTGAATAGTTCCAGCAACGCTCGCATTTCTCGCCGGCTGCGGGATGGATCTTAATAACCACGCCGCTCGCGCCTTCTTCCGACGGAAGCACGTCTACCTGCGAGACAATGAAGATGTAGCGCAGTTGATCTTTGTATCGTTCAAGCAGTTCGTAGGCGCCACCCGCCGCTGAGATTTCAACGCGCGCCTCCAACGAGCTGCCAATCAACTTGGCGGTTCTTGATTCTTCCAGCGCCCGGAGGACGTCCTCGCGGATCTCAAATAGTCGTTCCCACTCTGGGATAACGGTGGTATCGGTTTGCTGGTTAGCCTCGGGAAACGTGCCGAGATGTACCGACGCCGCCCGTTGTCCGGTCTCGTCTGCCGGTAGGTTTTCCCAGATTTCGTCGGCTGTAAAAGCCAGTATCGGCGCCAGCATGCACGCCAGCGACTGAGCAATTCGATAGAGGGCCGTCTGCGCAGAGCGGCGCCCAGGACTGCGCTGCGCAAATGTGTAGAGACGATCCTTGATGATGTCGAAATAGCGCGCTGAAAGTGTGACGGTGGAGAAGTTGTACAGCGTGTGATAGACCGTGTGAAACTCGTAGGCTTCGTAAGCCTTGCGCACTTTTCTCACCACCACATCAAGCTCGGCCAGCGCCCAGCGGTCAATCTCAAGCAGTTCCTCTTCTGCAACGCTGTCACGTGCAGGATCGAAACCATGCAGATTGCCCAGCGCAAAGCGCGCGGTATTACGCAGTTTGCGATACCCGTCAGTGACCCGCTGCAAAATCTCCGTTGAGGAGCGCATGTCGTCGAAATAATTTGATGATGCGCACCAGAGACGCAGGATCTCCGCGCCAGAGTCTTTGATCACTTCATCTGGCGACACGGCATTACCTGCCGATTTGTGCATTGCCTTGTCTTGAGCATCCACCGTCCAACCATGGGTCAGCACGGTCTTGTACGGAGCGCGGCCGTGCACGGCCAGTCCCACCATTAGTGATGAATTGAACCAGCCGCGAAACTGGTCGCCGCCTTCGATGTAAACGTCCGCGGGCCAGCGCAGTTCGGGACGGTGCTCTAAAACAGCGATCGAGGATGAGCCGCTGTCAAACCAGACATCGAGAATGTCGGTCTCCTTGGTCCACTCATGGCTAGCACACTTGCTGCAGCGATAACCTTCGGGTAGCAACTCGCTCGCACTGCGCGTGTACCATGCATCAGCCGACTCTTTCTCAAATACATCCGCAACGCGATTGATAATCTGGGGATCGGCCACTGCTTCATTACATTTCGCACAGTAGAAAATCGGAATCGAAACACCCCAGACACGTTGCCGCGAGACGCACCAGTCTGGCCGGCCCTTGAACATGTTGCGCATGCGATCGACGCCCCAGCCCGGCAACCATTGCACGCGCTCAATCTCCGAAATAGCGGCTGCGCGCAGGGAGTTGGCACCCGAGTCGCTTGCGTCGGAAAAGTTGTCGGTAAAATTGCTGCGGTCGCGGCCGTCCTCATCGCGCTCGACTACCGGCCCACCTGCGCGATCCATGGAGATGAACCATTGCGGCGTGGCGCGAAAGATGACGGGGTTCTTGCAGCGCCAGCAATGCGGATAACGGTGTTCATAGGTTTCGGTGAAGAGCAGGACGCCGCGCTCGCGCATGAACTCAACGATTTTTGAATTCGCGTCAAAAACCCCTTGCCCGGCAAAGTGTTCAACCTCGGAGGTGAAGTGCCCGGCGTTGTCGACGGGACAGTAAATCTCGAGGCCGTAACGCTTTCCGATTACAAAGTCGTCGTGTCCATGCCCGGGCGCCGTGTGCACGCACCCGGTTCCTGACTTTCCGGTTTTCTTAGGATCGCGGGCCTCACGAACATCGAGTTCCACTTCCGCATCGGCTTCGCCACCGAGCGTTACGTGTTCGCCAACCATCAGCAGGGAAGGCCGGTCCAGCCACGCGTGCCCGCACTCGAGACGATCAAGCCTGGATCCCGGGAAGCGCGCGAGCACTTGGAGCGGCTCGGCGGTTGTGGCCAGTCCACATTTTTCCGCGACCGACTGCAGCAGCTCACTGGCAACGATAAAGACCTCATCACCATGTGCAAACGCGGCGTACTCGAAATCGGGATGCACTGCGATTCCCAGGTTAGCCGGCAAGGTCCAGGGCGTAGTCGTCCAGATCAAAACGAAAACCTTCCGACCAGCGAGGGCCGGATCAATCAAGGCTGAATCGCTCCGCAAAGGAAATTTGACGTAAACCGAGGGACTGGTGTGCTGGTGGTATTCCACCTCAGCCTCAGCGAGTGCGGTTTGATCGTGAATGCACCAGTAGACCGGTCGCGCACCTTTGTAGACGTAACCACGCTCAACAAACCGACCGAATAAGCGCGCCGTCTCGGCCTCATAATGATTCGACATGGTGAGGTACGGATTGTCCCACTCGCCAAGGATGCCGAGCCGCTGAAAATCGCGCGTCTGTCGTTTCAACGCTTCCGAAGCATGCTCGCGGCAAGCGCGCCGAATTGACACGGGGGACATGTTGGCCTTCTTCGCACCGAGCTTGCGATCGACGTAGAGT
>JACDCK010000280.1 GCA_013817595.1 Pyrinomonadaceae bacterium
AGCCAGGAGACATCAGCTTGGCGCCCTTCGGTGCGCCCTTCCTGTGTGTCCCTGTCACGGTAGGCGATCACCGCAGGCTCTTACTGATGGATCGAGAATCGCTTTATCTCTGCGTGGTGAAGTGGTTAGCATGGCGCAGCAGACACTTTTGCGTTGAACTTCGTGATGAGTCCTTCCCAAAACCGGGCCGTAAGCGGCATCATCAAGCGACTACAATGACGGTCGAAATAGTGAGTAGCGAAGAGAAATCCAAAGAGGTGGCCCGAACCGCGGCGAAAGCCGCAGTTGAGGCGTCGTGGCCGCAGACGCGGGTAATCCTGCGCGTGATCGTCATCGTGCTGATGGTGGCAATTACGCTTTGGATACTCGTCAAGCTAACGGGCCTGATCCTGCTTCTCATCCTCTCGGTCTTTTTCGCTTATCTCGTCTCGCCCCTGGTGGACTTTCTGCGGCGACCCATTATCATCTCTGGACGCCCGCGGGCAATACCGCGCCTACTGGCTATCTCCCTCGCCTACATAATTCTCATCGGAGCCATTGTTATCGCTATCTCCCTGCTGGTACCGCGTCTGGGCAGCCAGTTTCCGGAGTTTACTCAGCAGGCCCGTGGATACTGGAGAGATTTCGGCACCAGTACTCAACGATTAAATGCTTACCTGCGGATGCGACTGCCCTCGCCAGTCATGGACGCGATAAACAGCGAGGTGCCTCGGGTAGTTGAGCGCGTTAGGGGAACATTGGGCCTGGTACTCGAACACATGATAGGTTGGCTCGCTTACATTCCATGGTTAGTCCTGATTCCGGTCCTGAGTTTCTTTTTCCTTAAAGACGCGGAGGAGTTTCGCAATTCCGCACTACAGATGCTCCCGCGCGGACGTTGGCGTTGGCGCGGTGATGAGTTTTTTCAAGACATTAGCGGTACCCTGGCAGCCTATGTCCGCGCTCAATTGACCGCTTGTCTGTTTGTCGGAATTGTTTGCTCGATTGGCTTCGCCCTGCTGGGTATTCCCAGCCCCCTAGTGCTGGGTTTCATAGCCGGTGTTTTCGAATTCGTTCCACTCGTGGGCCCACTCCTGATTGCTGTGCTCGCCGCCTTTGTGGCCACCCTTCATGCCGGTCCCTTCTCGGCGCTGACGGTTATTCTGTTTCTTGTCGTGCTGCGCATAGTGCAGGACTACGTCGTCTACCCCAAACTAATCGGCCAGGGCATACATCTACATCCGCTGGCTGTGATTATTGCGATTCTTTCTGGAGCCGAGCTGGCGGGCATTGCGGGAATCTTCCTCGCAATTCCAGCGGCTGCGATACTTACGGTGAGTTACAAGCACTGGTTGGAACACCGGGGCAGCGAGGGCCTGGCAGATGTTCTCGAAACCACGACTGCAACTGAACCTGAAGTCGGAGCCCCCGCTGCGCTCAATATTGAAATTTCTGAAGACATGAATCATCCGCACATAAACACCACCCCGGAAGAGATGGCTCGCGCGCGTCCGAACCTCACAACTGGCGAACTGAAGATTCCGGGCGGAGATTAACTTCCGCACACTTCACTAAATTGAGATCTCGGCTTGAATCGAGGCCAAGTCAGCGTGAGCTGACTAAATTGAGTTTCGAGATCTTGTTCGAAAAGCTTTCCGGACAATATTAGTCAAACCTACTCGCGCTCGAGTACGGTTGTAAGGTTGAGCAACAGAGAGTTTTCGGCAGCAATCAACAGAACCGGTGAGCCGGTAGCGACCGGGTCGACTTGCTGGCATACACTCTGAGATTAAACCGGACGCGAAATTAAAGACTGCCTCAGTTGTCGCTGACTGAGTGTCACCTAAGTCAACCTGGTCTCTACCGCTCACCTTCGGTTGTAAGACAGTCCGTTGTTTGTGCATGCTTGCGGTCTATAGACACGATCCACGAAACCACACGAACCAACACGAAATCCATTTAGTGCCATTTCGTTTGACTTCGTGGATCGTCCTGTTGCTACGCTTGGTTGGATGAGGGCGCTGCAAATTAGGTGCTACTTTCTTACGAGCCCCTACCGGCCGCTCAGAAGCTTAACAACTCGAAACACGGGATAACTCGCCGCCAAAAGGATAAGAGCATAAACGCTGTTGCGCGTGTCGCTCGCGACAGCGCCAACTAAAAACAAGACTGACCCTAGCAGAGCCAGCGCGGTGGTCCAGGGATAGCCCCAGGCGCGATAAGGACGCTCTTTCTCTGGCTCCCGCCGCCGCAACACAAAAACTGAAATAAAGGATAGCGTGTAGTTGGCAACAAAGAAAAACGCCAGCACGGTGATGACTCTTTCGAAAGTTCGGCCGAAGACGATGAAAAGCACGGCGACGGTTGTACTCACGAACAGGGCTATAGTCGGAGTCCCACCTACGTTGACGTGCGCGGCCTTCCGTACGAACAGACCATCTCGACTCATCGCATACAGCACGCGCGTGGCCATCAGGTGCAAAGCGTTAATTGCGCTGAGCATGGACACAATGGTCAACAATCTGAAGACAGTGTCGCCGTATCCACCGAAGATCACCTGAGCGGCCGCGCCAGCGGCAAAGTCTTGTGCGGCAATCTTGGATATCGGCAGTACGTAGAGCAGGGCTAGATTGACCAGAAGATAAATTGCGATGACGGAAATAACGCCGCCGAACAGCGCCCGAGGAATATCGCGACCCGGCTGCTCAACTTCCTCGGAGAAATAAACCACTCCAGCCCAGCCGTCGTAGGTATAGATTACTGATTGCAACGCCAACACAAAGCCGGCGAGTAGAGGGAGTCCTGCGGGCATCGCTTTAGCAGGCTCAGAGACTGTGCCTGGGCCGCCCAGCAGGAAGGCAGCGATTATGAGAGCCAGGAAGGCCAGGGCCTTCAGCAAACTCGTAACATTCTGAACGTTGCTGCCCCATATAATTCCGCGCCATTGTAAGAGGGCAAAAACGATCGCGATTGAGGCGGCGATCGGGGCGCTTTTTCCTGCAAGAGGGGGATATAATGCACCCGAGAATTCACCCACTACGATGGCAACTGCCGCAGTACTACCGCAGCTTGAGATCCAGTCGCTCCAGCCCACAATGAATCCTGCATATTCGCCCAGTGCATAGCGAGCAAAAACATACTGGCCACCGGAACGCGGGATCATTGCTCCCAGTTCAGCAATCGAAATCGCTCCCAGGAGTGCGTACAACCCGCCCACGATCCAAACGCCGAGAAACATCCAGGCATTAGGAAGCAATTCGGCAATGAGGCCGGGAGTGCGGAAAATTCCCGCGCCGATGGTGTTGCCGATAATTACGGCCAGACCAAAGCCAACGCCGAGGACTTGCAGAAGGCGGCCACGGTGCTCAGTTTGGGAAC
>JACDCK010000281.1 GCA_013817595.1 Pyrinomonadaceae bacterium
TGTTGCCTTATTCGAGGTTTACAACCTTCAGTAGGCGATCTCGCGCGACCGATCTCTCCAGTCCTTGAGGGCAAACGCGGCGAAGATCGTTCACAGCGGCAGGGTCCGCATCTGACAAGAGCCGTCTCTGGCGGAGGGAGGGTTCCGACGAGAGTTGATGCGGAACTCCTCAGAGGGCCGCGCGAACAGTCACAGAAACTATGCGGGTGTTGCCACATAGAACTCTTGAGCCCTTCAATGAGATAGAGTCAGGAGCGCGTGCGGTGCGCCGATCCAAGAATCAAAGCACCACTGCCACTCTCAAGCGACTGCTATAAACCTTCGTCAAAAGGCAAAATTCACGCCGGCAGTATACCGGTTTCGCGAGGACGCGACGCCATCCGAAGCGCCCTCGATATGGGTATAGCCGACGTTGGCAGAGAGATGCCGATTCACAGCGTAGCTTGCCGAAAGCGAGAAAACGAGCAAATCCCTCGATGATGAGCCATTACCATTCGGTGTGTTAGAGCCTCCTGCATTGCTGCTATAGTAAGCACTCAGGCTGGCACTTATTCGAGGAGTTATCGCATGTCGCAGCCCCAAACCAGTGCGGAAGCTGGTCCGGCTGGTAGGACCGGTCACGTCAGATGAATCGGATTCTTGGATTGAATAACGACTTGTCCAGTTGATTTCGGTGTTTTCACCGAGCACGTAGTTCACGTTGCTCGAAAAATAAGGACGAGTCTGATCACTTCCATCGCCATCCGCGGAGCGGAATTGGACGCCGGCGCGGAATGAACCGGTGAGCCGCGAACTAAACGTCTGTTCAATTCCGCCCAGCAGGACATTTGTCGTCGAATCGCGGGAGCTATCCTCGTAGGACGCGAGTGCAAGGCGGTATTCGCCAACGATTGTCGTGACCGGCAGCAACAGGTAGCGCAATTGTTGACCAAATCTGTGCTCGACGCGGTTTCGAGACGCCGCGACTGCCTCTTCGTCATAGCGCCGCAATCGAAGTGAATAGCTGTTGACGGTAGAAAAGCGAGGAAGCCACTGATAAGATGCTGAGAGAGAACTCCTGGAATCCAAAAAATTTCCCCCGCGCTGATTGCTGTCATTCGTGTCCAAATCAGGATTTCCACTGAGGCGAAATATGGGCTGAGACCCGTATCGTGTAAGAATCTGAGCGGACAAGCTCAGCCGTCGGCTGGCTTGATGCTTTACGGCGAGTCGCAGATCTACGTCTGGTTGGAAGCTATCGAGCTCAGGATAGTAGATGATACTGGTATTCGCCGTAAGGTTCGCCCGCGTGCGTGAAGTGCCGAAGGCGTAGTTGAGACTGATGCCACTTTGCGCAAACGAAGAACTGCGACTCTCCGAGAAAGCGCCCGTGCTCACCGAGGTGTCAAAGCCTGCGTTCGTTGTCACTGCGACCCGAACAGGCAACCGCTGAAGTAGCGGCGAACCGGCCCCGGCTTGTTCGCTCCGACTATCGTTGAAAACCTCTACTGTGGGTCCCCCTTGCCCGTGCGCGTGTCCGACAGAAAGGCATATCAGCAACAGAGCGCAGACAAGTCTACGCTTCGTCGACATTCCGTCTCCTCCTCCGCCTTCTCCCGTCGAGAAGCATGTAACTAGCACGGGCGCGTTCTCCTCCGGTCTAAAACAAAAGGATCAGCACGCCGCTGCCGAAGTCGTTCGATTTTCATTTCGGGTAAGTCGAATAAACAATCGAACTTTGACCACACGTATCAAAATCGCCGCGTCGGAACAAGCTTAAATTCGGTGCTGCTTCTCTCGCGAGAAGCTAATCATCCCGCTTCAGCTCGACTGCTTCAAAGGCGACGCACGGCCGGGCAACAACATCCCTTTTCTCACAGACGAAGAACCCAGCGGAAGGGGAGAAGGCGCGGGAGGCTATGTTTAGGCACTAACGCTGCCGGACGGAGCCTCCGCTTCAGCAACAGCCGGTAGACGATGGATCAACAATCGCATCAAGATCGTCTTTCTCGCGCATCAGCAAATCTGTTCCACAACCCAGAGAGCTGACGGCGCGCACAGGAGTGAGTTGACGCGCAGGGCCGCTACTCAGCCCCCCGCAAGTAGAATCCGCCGCGCTATTGTAAGTTGTATACTTCGACCAAGGCTACGCCGGTGGTGCCGCTCTTACCCGCCACGATGGCGGTATACCCGCCTGCCGGAAGCTTCGCGTAAATGGCAGACTCCAAGTCGTTTGACGGTGCCAAGCCTGCGGCTTGAATCTCCGCTTGCTGTGATTCTTTCCAATTGTCATTTGAACGCACGAGCATGCCGTTTCTATCCCGCAACTCGAGTGTCGGATTCGCGAGGGCATTCGCAATCCCGGCCGGAACAAGGGAAGGTCCCACCGCTCGAATCACGACCTGGGTGAATCCATTTCCTCCAGTCGTGATGAATCCACCGATCATGACGTTGTCGCCAGTCTGGACGATCCCACGCGTGGAAAGGTTTTTCAGCTGTGCATTGACTGAGGAATCATCGAAATCGTAGACCTCCACGAGACCCACGCCAGTCGCAGTGTTGCCCGATGGCTGCATCACGACGGTATACGAGCCCGGTTGCAAGGTAGTAAAGATCGCCGACTCACGCGGATCTGCAGGCCTGAACCCGCTTGGAATACTCCCGGCATTCGGTGCGGTCTGCCAATTGTCGTTTTGCTCAAGGATCGGAGCGCCTTGGTGCAGCTCAATCCTTGGATTGGGTATCGCGTTTGCCACGTTGAAAGGGGGGCCCGCCAAGGAGGGACCAAGGCCGCGAATAAGCACTCTTTTGGGAACACTTCCCTTGATGATAAAGCCCGCGATTGCGACGTTGTTGCCAGTCTGCACAGATAGACGGGTGGAAATATTAGCCAGTATCGCTGTCGCCGGCTCGATGCCTGCGCGAATAGTATTGTTCCCGGTGTCGCCAACGAAGAGCTTGCCGATGGCGTCCACGGCGACTCCTTGAGGAGAGTTAAAGCGAACGGCACCCCCTGTTCCATTAGCAGAACCGGCCACACCGGGCGCACCAGCCAAGGTGGTAACAACCCCTGAAGCCGTGACTTTGCGAATGAGTTGGTTGTCCGCGTCGGCCACAAATAAGCTGCTCCCGTCCCTCTTCACGTCGAGACCGATCGGACTGAAGAACCGAGCACTTGCTCCGGTTCCATCAGACGAGCCGAAGATTCCTGGTGAGCCGGCCAAAGTAGTTACAACGGCCGCAGGCGTGATCTTGCGGATGGTATTGTTAAAGGTGTCCGCGACATAAACGTTGAATGAGCGATCAACCGCGACGCCTTGCGGCCGGTTGAAGCGTGCATTGCTGCCTGTGCCATTCGCGCTGCCTGGGAC
>JACDCK010000078.1 GCA_013817595.1 Pyrinomonadaceae bacterium
CCCATTTACTCCTCCAACCCTACCAACGGCAGTTGCCGTCGCTATAAGCCGCACTGCTGAGCGGGGATGATAACTCTCACGGTCGATACTGCGCCATCAAACAATCAGCCTACAAAGCGGGCGAAAGCATAAAGCCTGGGGCGTGAGCCCCAGGAAAGAGGCTGTACGGTTGGAGCCCGTGGAACGGGCGACAGTCGATCCGACAACACTGTCGCCCGTTTATCACGGGCTCGGTTGTTTTGTATCCTTCCCCTGGGGCTCGCGCACCAGGCTCTATGCTTTCGCCTGCTGGCAGGCTGGTGAATGCTGCAGGCGTATGCCGCGCTAATAGTTCCCTTTAACCCCTCCGCCAATTGATGTTTCGGTCGAACACTCGAAGCTTAGGCAGGGCTCAAGAGGATTTTCAACGCGTGTCAAACTAAGGTTTTGTGAGCGTGAGGCCGGTCACGATGGCCTCTGTGTTATGTGCGAAGCGGATGCCGTACACACCGTCAGTTGACTTGAGTTTGCCTGAAGTTACCAGCGCAGACTTGTCGTAGCTCGCGACGACTTTGTTGTTGATCGAGCACGCAACCTTTTCACCCCTCACTGAAATCGCGATCTCCTGGCTCACCGGCTCTCCCACGCCGGCCGCCTTGTTCACCGCCGGGTCCGCACCACCACGCGGCCCATTCATTTGAAATGGAGCTGGTCCGAAGCCGCGAACGATGAAGTTGCCGTTACCATAAGCCGCACAGTACAGGTAAGTCTGCTGGTCCGTTCCCAGATCATTACCCGCAATTACCAACCCGTAAGGGTGTGGGTGGCTATTGATGTTCATGTACTTGGGTTCCTTGAACGTCGCTTTTACTGTGTAGTCTCCGGCCGCTTTGTTAGCGGGATTCCAGTAGGTCACTGCCGGACCGGTAGTAACGCGCAAGGCATCACCGTCTTTGGTCAACTTAGCGCTGTTGAGGGTCATCCCGGCTGCCTCCTCTTTGGCGTCGATCTTTCCGGTCCAGCCGGGAACCGACACTCCGCCACCTGGAACTCCGCGGGAGGTCTCCATCTGACCACCCTGAGAGAAGTTCGCGGTTGGGACCAATATGACTGCAAGTAGAGCAAGCGCAAAAACGTAAGTGCGTCGCATGTTTTGAGATCCTCCTGATTGAATTGCTGGCAATTGCTGACCGGGGGATGATAACTCTCATGGTCGATATTGCGCCATCAAACTCCATCCAGTCACGGCAGCCAATGATGCGATCGCAACAAAGAAACGCATGAATGCCCAGGGGCGAAGACTTGCGAGAATCTGGCTTTATTCTCTGGTGGAATCCCCGGATCTGATCATGAGGTCAGTACCACCACGCGGTAGCGGGTGGGTTCTGGCAGCGAATCGAAGCGACTGTCGGATCCAGCGAAGGGCCAGATGTTAGATGCCGCTGGTCTCAATGCGACGGGGACCCACCCGCTACCGCGAGGTGGTACTGACCTCATCGGACCGTAACTATCAACCGACTGTTGGACTCAAACTGCATCATTACCGAATAAACAATCAGTAAAGAATTGAAACGCAGGAAATTAAACTAAAACTTTTCTAATGCTATAGTCGTTTTGAATGGTATGTTTTGCCCAAGATGCGGAAAAGCCGAACAGCTGCCTGAAACTTACTGCCGTCAGTGCGGCCTTTTTCTGCCCGATCTGTCGAAACCGGTCAAACGTGAGCTTCCGCCCGAAGAGCATCTAAAAGCTAACACGGTTCTCAATTCATTAACCATAATCGTGAGTTTTGCATTGTCGATTTTGCTTTTTGGATTCAGACCGGGCACGCATCCTCTGATCTATGTTACGGCCGGCCTCTTGATCGCGATCGGCGCCTGGCACATTCAGACTCTCATAAGAACCCAGAAGCTAAAAAAGCAGTGGAAACGAAGAGATCCCTTGACTGAAATCCAAGCGGCTTTGCCCGAAACACAGCCGGCATTCGAATCCGCGTCAACCGCAAGGTTGCTAGATCAGGCAGACTTTGGGGACACGCTTCCAGCGAGTGTGACGGAAAATACCACCAAGCATCTGGCTGAAAGACCCCAGCCAAAATCATCTTAACCTGAGCATTAGATGTATGCTTCCTCCTCGTCTACGATTTCAGACAATTCTCTTTTCGTTTTCGATACCCACGATCGTCATCTATGACACATGTCACTTGGAGGCTTCAATTTCAAGGAGAACTGAATTGGAGACCAACAGCCCGGAGATGACGGGCGAGCATAGCTTGACAGTAATCTCATACTTGCCCGGAGCCAAACGATCATATCGCTCGCCGAGACGATAACTAGTCAGCGGGTCCGACTGTCCCACGTAGGAACCTCCGCCAGAAGGAGGGCAAGTACTGGATGCAATTTTGGCTTCCTCCGCGGCGAACTCGGCTTTGGGCTCAATCAATCGACCGGCACTGTCTTTAAGTTCTACCCCGAATGGTGAAATCGCCGGCATACGGTCTTCTTTAAAACTAATATTCTTGACTGTGACTGACACTTCTATGTCTTCCTGGCGTCCTCGTTCGCGATTGGCGGCGATGCCACACGCAAAGCCTCCGGCTTCTTCACCCCAACCGTGCGCCAAATCGACGTCGGTCGGTGTCTCCCGTTTGATAGCGATGACTTTTTCGCCCTTCGCGTCGAAGAGCAAGACCGTTTGTTCGCCGCCTTCAGGTTTGTGTCTGACTTCTTGTGTCCTGACACCACGCGCTCATTGTAGTGAGCTGCGGTGTTGCGGTTCCCGGCCAACACTTTGCCTCAACCGTGCTTTTTAACTTCATGCTGGGCCAGTAGGTCTCGCCTTCAACGGCGCAGTCGTCGGCGCCATATTTAGAGACCCCAATCAGGTATTCGCGCAACAGTTCCTCGCGGTATGGAGCCGCAGGCCCGCCGCCGGTGTAGATAATGCTCTTTACGACTCTTCCCTTGCTGTCCTTGAATTCTCGATGCGCAACGGTGCCCGCTGAAGTCGGTTCATCATAGATGTGTAACTCGCTTCGTTGCTCGTCTACTTGTACTTGAGCAGACACCCGACTGGAGAGCAAAAGCAGCAAAGCCGACATTGCAATCAGAGCTATTCGAAGGTTTTTCACTGCACTCTCCGCCCATAGGCTGGAAACCAAACACCGACATTATGGGGAGAATACAGAGCAGATTTTACTCCAGCAACTTCCCGCCAACAACCAATTCTTGAGCTCCTTAGAGCAGTGATTAAGCTCGGTAACTCCGGCTCCGAAGTTGCAGTTCCTCCCTCCCAAATAACCAACTCGGTTTTTGCACCATCCTATTCACCGTCACTTTCCATTTATTCCTGCCACAATCCTGCCACAAACTAGCAGCTGTCCGAATCGCCTTTGAACCATCTATACAAAAGCTCACCTCAGGGCGCCGCCGTTAATTGAGCGACATATTTCAGACTAACTAATTAGATCAAGAGTGCACAACGGCTGTGAGGCACGAAGGCCGGCAACGGACGCGCAAATCATACGTGCAATTCAAACAACGCGACAGGTGAGCCAGGACGACCTCAACGAACGAACTGAAGCCGCTGACCACTACGTTCTACTGCGAATCGAGTAAAGCCGGTGTTCAGTCCGGATTAGCAAGCGGTCACCCACCATCGCTGGAGATGCCTGCGCCATATCGTCCAGTTCATTCACGTGCAATAACCGAAACTCCTCGCCCGTTGCGATCACGAACGTCTGGCCTTCCTCGCTCAAACAGAACAGCTTGCCGTTGTAGGCCCAGGGCGAGGTCGTGAAAGCCGTTGCCATCGGGTCAATCCGTGTCTTGTAAGTCTGTTTTCCAGTCTTAGCGTCAAAGCGGCTCAGGATGCCGGTTTCAGTCAGCGTGTACACAGCTCCCTCATAAGCCACGGGCGACGGCAAATAAGTCCCACCGCGCGCTTGCGACCAAACGACATACTCGTTCGAAGTCTGATCTTGTCCTAAAGAAATGTTGCCTACGGCGCCGGGGCGAATCGCGAACAACGGACGTCCTCGACCGCCGTCAATATAGAGTAATCCGTCGTAAGCGAAGGGCGTTGGAATAGGCGTCGCTGCCATTCCCGACATACGCCACAACTCTTTCCCCGCCAGGTCGTAACTAACGACCTCTCCTGGTCCAACCGCCACGATCTCTGTGCGCAGCGCGTGCCGCCAAACAAATGGCGTGGCCCATCCTGACCGCTGCACTGGCTGTCCTCTGCCGCCGAGGTCCCGATTCGTGCGCCAGACCCGCTTGCCTGTTTGTTTGTCAAACGCGGCGATGTATTGCTGCTTCTCGTTATCGCTCACGATAACCAGCAGGTCCCCAGCCAGTGCTGGCGAACTCCCCGTTCCCAAGTCGAGGTAAATGGGATTCGGTTCAAGTTGCGTGGTCCAAGCAAGCTTGCCTTTCAGGTCAAACGCCCATAACCCCAGATTCGCCACATACACGTAAACGTGCCGTCCGTCAGTCACGGGACTCTCTGAAACAAAGCTGTTCTTGCGGTGACGCCCGCCGGGCGGTTGCCCTGTGTGGAACTCCTTCTTCCATTCCACCTTGCCGCTTTTCAGGTTCAGGCAATAGATGAGGTAATGCAGCACCACCTCGTTCGGGAGCTCGATGTCGCGCTCTGTCACGCGCTTGATCACCTGCTCCATCGGCACTCCTTGCTTCATTAGCTCCGCGACGTATTCGTTCGAGTATTCGGTGCCGATCTGCGGTGGCTTCGACTTGCCCTCAGTGGTTACGGTGGTTACGTACACCTTACCGCCGGTCACGATTGGCGATGACCACCCGCGCCCAGGGATCTCGTGCGACCACTCCACGTTCTCGGTCTTCGACCAACGTTCGGCCAGGCGCGCATGCGTTCCCACAGGATTTGACTCCGGCCCGCGGAACTGTGGCCAGGCCATGTCCTGGCCGCGAACCGGGAGTGACACCAACAACAGCGCACACGCCAGGCCGCACATCGGACGCCACAGGCTTCTGACGGCTAGGCGCAAAAGAATGTAAAGGTTTTTTAGGGGACGATTAGTTTCTAGCTTGGCCCAAAGTGTACTCATTATCTTCTCGTATGTTTTGCTATGGTTAAGTTGTTTGTATATATCACGAATCTATCCTTATGCATCGGACCGCCTCATTGCGAGCAAGTTGAAGTTCGCGAGCAGTAGAACCGACAACATTACTTTAGCCGCAAGACTCGACATGAACAAAGTGACTCTACGCCGAAGGTGTTCGCTAATTCGAGCCCAGGGTTTGCTTTGAAACCCTGGGGATAGGGTGCCGTTGATTTAGTCGCAACTCTGAAAGAGTTGCGTCGTTGCTCGTTGATGCTAGAACCGTCGCAACTCCTTCAGAGTTGCGACTAACCAAATGTGCCCTTTATCTCCCAGGGTTTCAAAGCAAACCCTGGGCTAAGATTAGCCAACGCTTTCAGCGTATTAAGATTTTCCTGTATCCAGCGTGGTGAAATTTTCCTGCAGACGAACGCCCGCGTGAAATATTGTAGAAAATGAACCGGCGAAACGAGAATGAAATGCCGATGTTCACGAGTAGTGTCATGTTAACGGCGGAAGATGGCATCAGGCTATTCCTGGGGCATACTGCACGGATGCACACTTCCGTCTCTCTCTACCATCGTCATCGCTTCCCTACCGAGATCATCAGTCATTACGTTTGGTTATATTTTCGCTTCACCCTGAGCTTCCGGGACGTCGAAGAAATGTTAGCGATGCGCGGTATCTCCCTCAGCTATGAGACGGTCCGAAAATGGTGCCTTAAGTTCGGTCAGACTTATGCCAACGGGCTGCGGTACAAGTCCCCTCGACCTGGCGACCGATGGCACTTGGATGAAGTGTTTCTCAAAATCAACGGGCGAATCCATTACTTATGGCGAGCGGTCGATCAGGATGGCGACGTGCTAGATATTCTGGTCCAGAGCCGCAGAGATACGAAAGCTGCCAAGAAGTTCTTTCGCAAGCTATTAAAAGGATTGCGGTATGTCCCACGGGTGATCATCACAGACAAGCTGAAGAGCTACAGTGCAGCGAGATCTGAAGTGATGCCGAGTGTCGAACACGTCCAACAGAAGTATCAAAACAACCGAGCGGAAAATTCACATCAGCTGACCAGATTGCGAGAGCGGCTTATGAGGCGATTCAAATCATCGGGCCATGCCCAGCGTTTTCTCTCGGCCTTCGGAATCATCGCCTCACACTTCCGAGTGGGCAGACACCTGTACAGAGCTAGCGGTTACCGAGCACTGATGAAATCGAGAGTAGCTGTATGGGAAGAGGCGATTTGCGTCGAGGCCACTGTTAATTGAACCAAATGACGAACGGCGATTCATCTTGCCTCAGTGCCTAATTTTGTTGCTTCTTGAGTTAAGTTGACAATACCCTCAACATGCCATACTCGGTTTGGTTTTGTCGCATGAGATTTTGGATTGAATCGCACGCCTCACCCAAGTACCCTTAGCGGCGCATTGTGATAACGTGAAACCCTCAATGCTTAACCATTCGCGCCAATGAAGTCTTTTTATTCTATGGACCAGCGTAATCTCCAGTCAGTAATACGAGTTCTCGTGGCCGCCACCACCCTCGTGTGCCTGTTCTCGCTTCCAGTCTGCGCACAGCAGGCTGACCCTGCGACTCCGGTCGTGGTCCAACCTGGTGCGCCAGGCCAGCCGACCCGGACACTCCCGCCATCGACGAGGGCGACACTCCCGCCACCGTCGCCGGCAGATGTGCAGTTCATGCAGGGTATGATCATGCATCATGCCCAGGCGGTTGAGATGACGGCGCTCATCCAATCGCACACCGAGAACAGGGAGATCCGAACACTGGGCGAGCGAATCAGCAGGTCACAATCAGACGAAATAAGGTTTATGAAACAGTGGCTGGAGGCAAGGGGCCAGCCGACTTCGATGGCGACATCACATGGGTCGCATGGGCCAGAAACGCAGGGCGGGGATATGCCGAGTCAGAACATGCTCATGCCTGGAATGCTGACAGCAAAGCAGCTGGACGCGTTGAGAAAAGCGAAGAGTAAAGGGTTTGATCATCTGTTCCTGTCGGGGATGATTCAACATCACAATGGCGCCTTGGTTATGGTGAAGGAATTATTTGACACTGCCGGCGCCGGTCAGGACGCTGAACTTTTCAATTTCGCGACAGACGTCGATAGCGGTCAGCGCGCTGAGGTCAGAGTGATGCAAAACATGCTGGGTGAAAAACCGTAGAGATGGGACGACGTTCTATCAAATGATTCTATTAACGGGACCCCGGCGTTGCGCTCAGCTGTCGGCCCTGCGGGTCTCAACTTTCTTAACTGCACTTAAACCACGGACTGACGGCCGCGGCTATTCACTGACCGCCCTTCGGGCCTTTTGACAAGGATCAACGATGAATCGAATCCACGAGATCATTTTCCGTTTATTAATAGCTTCCGCTGGAACCCACGCGATATCCCGACATGTCGGGATAATAACCTCGTTTGTTCTGTGCTCTTGTTTTGCCGTCGCGACCCTTGCGCAAACGCCATCCCCATCGCCGCCGCAAGAGGCTGCTAAGACAGACACAAAACCCTCTCAGCCAGAAAATTCGTTTGCTCCTGAGAAGACGGATCCGCTACCAGCGGGAATGACGGGTTCTGATGCCAATGACCCACGCGCCAAACTGACGCCTGGCATTTACGACGCGGGCGAAGCAGCGATAGGCATCAAGCATGTCTTGTTGATTAAAAAGCCCGATGCGTTTCAACTCGCCGCTAACGATCCTGACGATCCAAACGTCCAGAAAACCCTTGGTCTACTCGGCGTCGACACATCGAAGCTTCCGAAGTCGGCACAGTTGCCAACGGCGCAACTCGCCTTTGCAAACTCTGATTTGGCATTTCAAGGCAATCGCCTGTTTATGGGGAACTTTTATGGCCTGAATATCTACGACATCTCGACTCCGGCGAAAACCCGCTTGCTAACTTCGATGATTTGTCCGGGTGGGCAGAACGATGTTTCGGTCTACAAAAACCTGCTCTTCATGTCGGTAGAAATGCCGAACGGCCGGCTCGATTGCGGTACACAAGGATTTCCGCCGCCGCCTCCCCTGCCATCTCCATTGCCCGCTGGACAAGAGAAGAATCCGCCTCCGCCACCTGCGCAAAAAGATCGTTTCCGGGGCGTGAGAATCTTTGACATCACCGACATCAGAAAGCCGAAGCAAGTGGCAGCGGTGCAAACTTGCCGCGGCTCTCACACGCACACGCTGGTGGTCGATCCAAGTGACAAGAACAATGTCTACATCTACGTCTCGGGAACTTCTTTCGTCCGCCAAAGCGAAGAGCTGGCCGGGTGCTCGGGCGAGAAGCCGGATAAGGATTCAAATACGGCATTGTTTAGGATTGAAGTAATTAAGGTACCGCTGGCGAAGCCGCAGGATGCAGCAGTCGTCTCTAGTCCTCGCCTGTTTATGGATCGACGGACCGGCGTTCTCAACGCGCTGAGTAGCGGCGGCACCCACGGCAAAGAGCCAGAACCGAAGGACAGCGATCAATGCCACGACATCACGGTGTACTCACAGCTTGGGCTCGCGGCCGGAGCCTGCTCCGGAAACGGAATTCTCCTCGATATCAAAGATCCAGTGAATCCAAAGCGCATCGATGCGGTCAACGATCCAAACTACGCGTATTGGCACTCGGCCGCGTTTTCGAATGATGGGAAGAAAGTTGTGTTCACCGATGAGTGGGGCGGTGGACTAGGCGCGCGCTGCCGCGCGACCGATCCGAACAAGTGGGGTGCTAATTCGATTTTCCATTTGCAAGATAACAAGTTGAAGTTTGCGAGCTACTACAAGATGCCCGCTGCCCAGGGCGACACCGAGAACTGTGTAGCGCACAATGGTTCGCTCATTCCTGTTCCGGGGCGAGACATCAAAGTGCAAGCGTGGTATCAGGGCGGCATCTCCCTCATGGATTTCACTGACGCGGAGCATCCGATTGAAATCGGATACTTCGATCGTGGGCCGTTTGATCCAAAGATGCTTGTGCTAGGCGGTCCATGGTCCGCGTACTGGTACAACGGACACATCTACGCTTCAGAAATCGCGCGCGGCCTGGATATCTTTGAGCTGACGCCGACGAAGTTTCTTACGCAGAACGAGATCGACGCCGCCAAGGCGGTTCGAATGGCTGAGTTGAATGTTCAAAACCAGCAAAAAATTGAGTGGCCGCGACAGTTGGTAGTGGCGAAGGCGTATGTTGACCAGCTGGAGCGGTCACAAGGTCTGCCCGCTGATCGAATCTCCTCCCTGCGGAAGGCGATCCAAAGCGCAGAAACTTCGCACTTGAATCGAGGCGAGCTCGCAAAACTCAAGCGCCTTGCACCCTCGTTGGAAAAGAGCGCTGCCACGACGAAAAGTACGGCAGACTCAAGTCGATTGCGGGCCCTGGCGGAAATCCTGAAGCGACCTGCACATTGAGCTTTGCGAAATATGGTGAATTTGAAGCTGTGGGCACACCGGAGTAACGCTTGAAAGCGTTGGCTAATGTCAGCCCAGGACCGGGGTCCCCGTGCGGGCAGCCCGCACGGGGTGGTAGCGTTTGCTTTGAAACCCTGGGTTCAAAAGTCCCAGAGCAGATTGGTCGCAACCCTGAAAGGTTTGCGCGGTTTTGCGGTTAACAAACGCGGGGCGCAACTCCTTCAGAGTTGCGCCTTCTAAACATGAACGGAGTTTTCCCAGGGTTGCCAAAGCGCAACCCTGGGCTGGAATTGGCGAACGCTTTCAGCGTTAGGATTCGGTTCTCAATAAACCCATTCGGGCTCGCCCGTTCTCAAATTCAAATTTAGCTGTCTGTGCAAAACTTAGACCCTTAGCGAGCCACGGAACGCCCTGGCGGCATAGTAAGATTCCGCACCGTTGTGATACACGAAGACATGGTCGTAGCGGCGATCACAAAAGAGGGCACCGCCGAGTTCTCTAATATCAGAAGGTGTTTTCACCCAGCTCGACGTTTTCGTATCGAAATCTCCAAGTTCCTGTAATTCCCGATATTGTTCTTCCGTTAAAAGTTCAATGCCCATGGCGGCTGCCATATCAGTAGCGTTATTTTTCGGTTTATGTTCTTTCCTCGACTCCAGAGCCTCACCGTCGTAACAAACACTTCTGCGGCCTTTAGGACTTTCCGCTGAACAATCATAAAAAATGAATTCGCCCGTCTTTTTATCATGACCAACAACATCCGGTTCACCGCCAGTTCTTTCCATTTCATTGAGCGACCACAGTTTTTCGGTATTAGCTTCCAGCTTTGCTTGTACTTTAGCCCATTCAAGACCTTTATGGCGGTTCATGTTTTTCTCAAAACGGGTTTTTAATGCTTTGAGTTGTTCTTCACGTTGTTCTGATGACAACTTCTTTTTGTTGCTATTGATTTTGCTCATACTTTTACTTCAACAAAGATATGGTCGACAACCGGGTCACAATTGTAAAGATTCTCAGGTAGTCTATCGAGTAATTTGGCTAGCCGAGGGGCTCAGAGTCCTGGCAGAGGGCCCCTCGCTTGACCACCGCGACGATCTGCGGTGATCTTGGGTAGCATGAAGACATCTATGAAGACATCGCTGATCATTATCGCGCTGGGGTTGCTCGCCTGCCTCGTCTGGCTCGTCTGGCTCGGATCGCGACCGGACGAGCCGGACGAACTGGTTGGGGAGAGCGTCTCGGACACGTCCCGAGGCCCGTCGTTCGAGGTGCGCGTCGTCATGCCTCGCCTCGGCCTGCCCTTCGGCGGGATTCTTCCGGATGCGCTCGTGAAAAAGTTCGACGGTACCC
>JACDCK010000282.1 GCA_013817595.1 Pyrinomonadaceae bacterium
GAATGACCCGCAGGTTGAACCCAGCTTCCAGCAAATGGGTGGCGTAGGAATGGCGCTTATTCCGCCCCCGGAATAAGCGCCACTATTCCGGCCTCCGGACTATGCCGGACAACATTGGCTTTGGCTCGGTAATCGGCCTGGTGGAGTAGACTTCGCCCGGCATAGTCTGACTGGTGTTTTCCTGACATTCGAGAAAGGAGAACACCGATGAACGTATTGTTCAAGAATCCCGAGACCCTGCTGCACATGCACGAGGGGCCTCTGGGTAAGTACATCGATTGCTATGCGGCCGAGTTGCGCGCGGAAGGCTATGCCCAACAGTCGGCGGAGTTTCAGATTCGCCTCGTTGCTGACTTCAGCCAGTGGCTGGCCAAATGTCAGATCAGCGCGCCGCAGATTACCGCCGAGCATTTTCAGCCCTACTTGCGATTCCGAGCGCAGTATCGCCGTCCTGGACGAAGCGACCTGGCAGCTCTAAAGCGGCTTTTGAATTTGCTGTTTCGCCAGGAGGTAATTCCTGAACCGTCCTTGCCGGTGGCAACACCAGCCGAGCAGTTGGTAGATGAATTTCGTCTCTATTTGCGGCAAGAACGAGCACTCGTATCCGCTACGCTCACCTGCTACACGTCCTTCGTCGGCGAGTTTCTTGCCGACCGTTTTGGCACTGGTCCCATTGCCTTACCCGCTCTCTGCGCCGCTGACGTAACCGGATTCGTCCAGCGTCGCGCGGCCTCTATTCACAGCAAGCGAGTGCAACTGATGACCACAGCGCTGCGTTCGTTTCTGCGATTCGCTCGTTATCGAGGAGATCTCAGTACTGACCTCGCAGCCTGTGTGCCCTCGGTCGCGAACTGGTCGCAATCGACTTTGCCCAGAGCCATTCCACCCGGGCAGGCGGAACTGCTGTTGGCCTCCTGCAACCGGCGGACGGCTGTAGGCCGACGAGATTACGCGATCCTGTTGCTCCTCGCGCGCCTGGGTTTGCGTGCAGGTGAGGTTACAACCCTCACTTTGGAGGACCTGGATTGGCAGGCGGGGTTGATCACGGTGCGGGGGAAGGGTGGCCGCCATTCCCAACTCCCGCTTCCCCAGGATGTGGGCGAGGCTATCGCCGACTATTTGCGAAACGGGCGGCCGCAAGCCGCCAGCCGATGTGTGTTTCTCCGCGCTAGGGCACCGGTTCGAAGTTTCAAAGGCTCACAGGCGATCGGTTCCGTGGTGAAACATGCGCTGTCACGAGCTGGGATTGATTCGCCTCGGAAGGGGACCCATCAGTTCCGTCACGGCCTCGCTTCCCAGATGCTTCGGCAAGGAGCGTCTTTAGCTGAAATCGGCGAAGTTCTGCGACATCAAAGTCCTCAGACCACCGCTATCTATGCCAAGGTTGACTTCACTTCTCTGGTGACTTTGGCATTGCCCTGGCCGGGAGGTGCGCGATGAACACATGGAGTAAAAGCGTCGAGGACTATATCCAGATGCGCCGCAGTTTGGGATTCAAACTGCAGTACGCGCAGATTGGCCTACTGAATTTTGTTGCATTTCTCGAAGAGCGCGGCGCGCATCACATCACCATTCCGCTAGCCATGCAGTGGGCACAGCATGATCCTGGGGCGCGCCCTGCAGAATGGGCTCGACGGCTCAGTTTCGTACGTGGGTTTGCGCGCTACTGGAGTGCGCACGACTCGAAGACTGAAATCCCACCGTGGGGATTGCTTCCTCACCGCGCGGGCCGGGCACGACCGTACTTATATAGTGACCACGAAGTTCGGCGATTGCTCCAGGCCGCTCAGCAGTTACCGCCGGTTCAAGGTTTGCGAGGTCGAACGTATCATTGTCTCCTGGGGCTGTTGTCTGTGACAGGCTTGCGCATCAGCGAGGCACTCAACCTGCAATTAGAAGATGTTGACCTGGCGCAAGGCATTCTGACTGTTCGAGGGACCAAGTTCGGCAAGTCTCGTCTAGTACCCATTCATGCCTCGACCCAGGAAGTACTCTCCGCCTATGCGGCGCGTCGTGACCGTTTGCTGGGCAGACGGCCAACCCCCTACTTTTTCGTGACCAAAAGTGGAACGCGGCTGGATGGCGGCGAGGTCAGGCGAACATTCTACGATCTGTCACGACGAATCGGTTTGCGTGGTATTTCCGCAAGCCATGGACCACGCCTCCACGACTTTCGCCACCGGTTCGCGGTAAAGACACTGGTGCAGTGGTACCGTGCGGGCCAAGACGTAGAGCGTCGTCTGCCAATCTTGTCGACCTATCTTGGGCATGTTCACGTGGCCGATACTTACTGGTACTTGACGGCTTGCCCCGAACTGATGGGTTTGGTTGTAAAGCGCCTTGAAAGGCATTGGGAGGGACAAGCATGAAATCCAATGCCACTCTGGCCGCGTTACTGGAGAACTTTTTTACCCGGCGCCTAATGAGTCAACGACAAGCAAGTCCTCACACGATCAGTTCCTATCGGGACACTTTCCGCCTGCTTCTGCTATTCGCAGAGCGGCGCCTGCACAAGCCACCGACCCGTTTGGCTTTCGAAGAGATCGATGCACCGCTGATCGCTGCCTTCCTGGACGACTTGGAAAAAAGCCGAGGTATTGCGATCCGCAGCCGCAATCTACGGTTGACGGCGATCCGATCATTCTTCCGCTATGCCGCTTACGAAGAGCCATCCCATGCTTCTCAAATTCAGCGCGTACTGGCAATACCTTGTAAGCGCCACACGCGCGCCTTGGTTCACTTCCTGAATCGCCCTGAAGTTGACGCGTTGCTGGCGGCTCCCGATCAAGAGACTTGGTTTGGACGGCGCGACCACGCCTTGCTATTGGTGGCCGTGCAGACAGGCTTGCGCTTGTCTGAGTTGACCAGCCTACAACGCCGTGACGTGTCTTTGGGCACCGGAGCCCATGTGCGCTGTGTGGGCAAAGGACGGAAGGAACGATGCACGCCGCTAACCAAGATAACCGTGGCGGTTCTAAAGGCGTGGCTGAGGGAGCCAACGAGACGCAATGCCGAAACATTGTTTCCCAGCGCCAGTGGCGGTCGGCTCAGCCCTGACAGCGTAGCAGACTTACTCACCAAGCACGTGACGCGTGCTTGCCACGCTTGCCCATCACTCCGCAACAAGCGTGTTACACCGCATGTCCTCAGGCACACGATGGCCATGGAGTTGTTACAAGCGGGTATCGATCGAGCGGTCATCGCACTTTGGTTCGTCGTTCCGGGTTTTCACCCGGCATAGTTTGGCCTTGCTTTATAGACCTTTGAGAAAAGCAAGCAACTCGTCATCGGCCTTATAGCGACCGGGCTTTCCGTCGGGTGGTGTGGTCCTTGCTAGAAC
>JACDCK010000283.1 GCA_013817595.1 Pyrinomonadaceae bacterium
CCCCCCCCGCCGCCCCTGGATCAGACGGGACAACGAATCGAGCCCTGAAAGGGCGATAGACCACAGCGCGGTCAATGACCGGGTTGGATGACCCGCTCTTCTGGCCCTTTCAGGGCTCGATCCCCTTGCGCGTGGGATCCAGGGGCGGCGCGCTCCGCTTCGCTTCGCGCTTGCCCCTGGCTACCTTATGCTGCGCCTTCAGCGCTTCACTTGCCAAAACAATACAGCGCGCTGCGAGTCCTGATGTAAATCAGCCCGTCGGCAATTGCCGGTGTCGCGAAGACCTCGTCATCCAACTCGTTCACCCCCAGTAGCTGCCAATCTCCGGCAGCCTTTAATACAGACACCTGACCTGCCTGGCCAATCAGGAAAACCTTGTCGTCGGCGGCAACCGGCGAGGAGAAATACTTGTCGATCGCGCCATGCAGGCGTCCTTGCTTAATCACATTACCGGTCGCGGGATCAAACGAGATCAGAATCCCACTATCGTTGATCATGTATAAGACGCCTTTGTAGAGAAGGGTGGAAGGAACCTGGGGCACCGGTTTGTTGTAGCGCCAACGGATCGCAGTCGAGGTTTGATCGCCCTGTCCTCCAAGCTTGATTGCGAGCAGACCATTCTCTGAAGCCATCATCGCGCGGAAGACTTCCCAATCTTTACTGTCCAACTTCTCATCGCGGTCCATATCAAACGCTTCGAATGCGTTCTTCAACATCTTGTCCATCGCCTCTGACGCCTCGGTGCCGGAGACCTCCGACCGTGCGATCTGCCGATCACCATTCTTGTCGTACCTGGGCAGCGCCTCGTCGAAGGGAATCGTCTCCACCTGCTGTCCGGGTTGATTTTGCGGGAAGCCCCACCCGTTGATGTACAGATATTCTCCATCGTGACTCGCAATCGATTTCATCTCGCACGCAAGTCCGCGAACCCACCAGACTCTTTTGCCATCTGCGACCGAGTAAGCCGATAGCTGGAACGATTCGGGAATAATAATCTGCTTCGGACCCTGTTTTGGTTGATAAATTATCGGAGTCGAGTAGCCAGAGATGACTACGGGCCGGTCAACCTTCCAACGCACACATCCCGTATTCTTATCGACCGCTACCAGGTATGAGCTTGGGCTGTCTTGATCGACGGGCAGGATAACTTTGTCATCGACCAGGATTGGTGATGCTCCGAATCCGTAGAACATATTGAACGGCCCGAGAGGGAGCCGCCACCGTTCCTTGCCGGCACCGTCGAAAGAAACCAACCCGAACTCTTGAAAGAAGACGTAGACATTCGAGCCGTCAGTGACTGGACTTGGTGAGGCGGGCCCGTTGACGTTTTGCAAGCGGCCCACACCCGAGCGCGGCACTTCGCGTTGCCAAACGAGCTTTCCTGTCTGGCGGTCGAGACAGATGACTAGTAGCTTGTAATTCTCTTTGGTGTGTGCGGTTTCGGTAGTGCCTTTGCTATCCTGGGTATGTGCGTTCTCTTTGGCATACGCTGTGACGAAGACGCGATTGCGTGTCAGCACCGGCGAAGAATGGCCAGGTGGAAGAGCTGTCTTCCAAATTACGTTCTTGTTGGGACCAAACTCTTCCGGAAGCCCGGTAGATGCCGACACGCCCGTCCCGTTTGGTCCGCGAAACTGTGGCCAGTCTTCGGCGACAGCCCTTGTCAACGGCAGCAACGCGATCAACGGCCCGATCGATAAAGCAAAGATTTTGTTCTTTACTTTCGACATTGTCGCACGAGACGGAAGCGACATTGTCCTGCGATCCTGAAGAGTTTTGTTTAACATGACACCAGTCCTGAAGAGGGCTAGCAAAGCAGCGCGATTCTAATTGAACGAAGCCATAAAGGAAACGCTGCTGTTTGAGGAGTTAGTCGTCCTATTTGATTTCGGGACTCATCACTCAAGCAGCGGTCTCATGAGGTCAGTACCACTCGCGGTAGCGGGTGGGTCCTCCTCACATTCCTCACATTGACATATTGACAAGATTTGCTCCGCACTGCCAACATGGCGTGACTCTTGACGAGCATCCGCATCCTCATCATGTGGAACGACACCAATACTCCTCTCGCTTACTTCATATCCTTCCGTACTTTTGGCACCTGGTTGCACAGGGACAAACGGGGCTCAATAGATCGGTTTCACAATCGCTACCGATCACCCTATATCCCGCCAAATGAAAAATGGCGGCACTACAACGGAGATCGATCGAAGCGGCGATTCGCGAGACTTGCGACATTCGGCATTGGTGGTTACGCCGCTTCCCTCACATCGGGCGGCGAAGCCGTAGCGACGATGGCATTTCTGCCTTGGACGGCTTACGGCGAAACAGGACTAGCACTCGGCATTTAAAATCTTCCCAGAAGGCTCGGAGGTATGGTATAGACCAAATCTACCCACGCACTCATTTATGACCAGGACGCCCGGATTAGGAGGTTCTTCCCAGTGAGGAAAGGTGCATTCACCAGTAGGGATTCCTCGTTACCTTCCTGGTACTGAACCTACTCATTAGCGGTTGTTTGCCGAAGCCGCCGGCCGAATCGGGGGACCTAAACCTTACCGTCTATGGATTCTCGATCATGAAGGAGTCGCTCGAGAAATCCATCTACCCGGGTTTCGCTGCTAAATGGAAAGCCGACCACGGGCAGGAGGTGCGGTTCACCTCGTCATTCGCCGGTTCCGAAACGATCACTAACCAGATCCTGCAAGGGGTCAAAGCAGACATCGCAAGAATGAAATCATGAGCTCAATAATCCCGACAATGCGACATGTGCGCGGCTTCGATGTCGCGCGGCCTCTGAGTATTGGAGTGCTGGTGCTCATGATGTTGCCGCTGGTGTTCCTTCCGCTCTCATCAATTTTCATTTTCGGAACCAGCAAGGGTTTGGCGAGTTTCTGGGCTGCACTGATGGCGCCCGAGGCTGTTTTCGCCCTCAAGCTTTCGATGGTGACAAGCTTTTGGGCTACCTTGTTCAATGTGTTCTTTGGATTGTTCGCCGCCTATGTTTTATCGAAGTATAACTTCTGGGGTCGCAACGCACTCATTGTCACAATATCCCTTCCGACCGCGATTCCTACAGCCGTCGCCGGATTTGCCTTGCTGCTCTTGTGGGGACCATACGGCATCCTCGGACGTTTTCTGGCACCGCACGGCATCCAGACAATGTTTACAGCCGGAGCAATCATCCTCGCGAATATCTTTGTTACTTTCCCGCTGGCCTTCGGAGTAATCAAACCTGTTTTCGATACCATGAGTCGCTCGCTTGAAGCAGCATCCGCAACGATTGGGGCGACACGCGTGCAAACGTTCTGGCACGTCACGTTGCCATCACTTCGAGG